>JAZSLO010000003.1:0-10262 GCA_045535415.1 Eubacteriales bacterium | reverse complement strand
TCTTTCAAGAAGACCTGCTTTTTCATATTCAGGGTGCTGAGCGATAACGGGCTCAAGGCTTGAGAGAACTTCTTCTGCAGTCTGAAGAAATTCAGGCTGGTCAGCATTTTTAACCTTTAATTCGTCGAAAACTTTCTGTATGTAGGACATTTTTCTACCTCCAAAATTAAATTTATGTAAGAATTTAAAAAACAATTCCCAAAATACGAAATTAGTATAGCATATACAACGCTTTAATGCAATAGCAAAATGCATTATTTGAATAATTACATAATAAAAATTCACAAAATATATAAATTCTGCCAATATCGACAGAATAATTGCACACAAATGAAAGAAACGGCGTCTTATAATGCAAATTGAGAAAATTTTAACAAACACAATTTTAAAATGTTTACAATACATACTTTACAATGCATAAAAAACTTGATATAATATAAAAAACAAAATTTTGGAGTGAAAATTATGAAAAGATTTTTTGCTTTGCTTTGTGCAATCATACTTGCTGTGAGTCTTGTGTCCTGCACAAAGAAAGAAGAGAAAAAAGAAATAGCACCCGGATATGATACATACGAGGCGCTTGTTGATGATTTTATACTTGTATGTCAAGAGGGAAATGTTGAGGTAATGTTTTCAATGTATTATGATGACTATCTTGACAGAGCGCTTAACTTAAGCGAAACAGGAATGACGCTTGAAGAATTTAAACCTCTCTTGAAAGAAGAAATGATGCAGATTTTTGATAAGGAAATCTATGAGTATGGTTCATCAGATTTGCCAGCGAATTCGTCACCTCTTGAATATGTAAATTATATGTTTGCAAAGAACACGGGCGAAATGACAGGACTTTCGGAAGAACAGGTAACAAATATGGTTGTTCTGAGAGTTTTCCGTGATACTGGTTACAGAGATCACGCAGTTGTAAGAATTGACGGCACCTGGTATCTTGTAGTTTAAAATAAGTATAAAAGAAAGCCACTCGCATTGCGAGTGGCTTTTATGTTACAGCATTTCAAATATTTCGTCAAAAGCCTCAAGTTGTGTGACTTTTTGATCTGATATTTTCAAACTAAGGTCTGTCAGAGCTTTGTTTTGAGTGCACATTGCAAAGAGTTGTGTGTATGTTTCACTGTCAAGCGGTTTGTTATTTGGGATAGGCATTCTTTTAATAATGTGATAGCCGTAAGAAGTTTCAACAATTCCGCTTATCTCACCATCTGAAAGTGAATATGCCGCATCTTCGAATTCTTTAACCATTTCGCCTTTTGTAAAAATGTATCCGTCGGGGTTTGTTGTTGTTCCGGGGTCCTGACCGTATGTTTTTATGAGAGTGTCAAAATCTTCGCCTGAGATGGCTTTTTCAAGTAATTCTTCAGCCAAACTTTTTGCGTTTTCAGTCGCCGGATCAATAAAAAGATTCTTTGCGCATATGTATTCATTCTTAATGGCGAAATCATAAATTTCCTGATAGGTCGGTGACAGAGGTGCACCGATATTGTAATTATCATTTATATATTTTGAATAGAAAGAGTAAAGAAGCTGTGTGTTAAGATATGCTTTGTCTGTAGCACCGATTGTGTCAAGAAGTGATTTGTAGTTTTCACCGAAAGTATATCTTAAAATATAATAAGAAGACAAGAAACTGTTGTATTCGGCAGGGGTTATTACCATATTACTGTTTTTACAAAGATCTGAAACTGCCATATTTTCTCTTAAAGTGTTTATAACAGTTTCCTTTAAGCTATCCTGCGATACAGTACCTTTTGCCGACGTATATACAAACCTCAAGTCTGACAGAGAAACGGCATTTGAATTTATATACATAACAGCAATGTCATCAGAAGTTGATTTAAGACAAATTGAATTTATGATATTTTGCATATCCGAAAGCGTATAGTCGCAAAGGGGTGTAAGTTCAAAGGATAAACGCAAAGCCTTGTTTGTAATACGGCTTATTATAACTGCCGCGCGCTTTCTTGTAATGCTCGATTCTGGAAGAAAAGTTCCGTATTTGTCGTTTCCGTTGAGAATTCCTGCATTGTAAAATGTTAGAACTTGCGAATAGTACGGAAGAGATGAATTTATGTCAGGGATAGAAAGTATGTTGTTTATTGTTTCAAAATACTCTGACGGCAAAGCGTTGTAAAGAATGGTAACCATTTCATAGCTTTTAAGCGGCCTGTCGTAATTATCAAATGAGTCCTCAAGAATGATTGCATTGTCAAGGGCGTAGTGAATGTATTTGTCATACCACTTTTTGCCGTCTGAAACATCAAGAATGTCACGGCCAAAATAAATACTGTTAATTCTTGAAGCGATAGTAATGCCCTGGGCTACTGTAAGAGTTGATTCTGTATCAAAGATTGTGTTTGATACTCCTGTCATAAGACCTGTTTCAAAAACGGTCTTTACTCCGTCGTAATACCAGTCAGAAGTTTTTACATCTGAAAAATTGTCTTTGTAAGTAGAAATTTTGTCAAATTTCTTGACAGTGTCATTTGCATAAGCAATTGATAAGGAAAAAATAAGTGATAACACTATACCAAAAGCAAAAAGTTTCTTTTTCATAGTTGTACCTCTCAAATATTTGTTAAGTATATTATACATTATTATAAGCATCTTTGCAACATTTGTTTAAAATTCAAAACACACTATAAATTGATTGACTTTGATGCCTTTATGTGTTACACTTTTTTTAGATTAAAATCAAAGGAGCTGATACTGTGATTCTTGAAAACTTGACCACTAAAATTGACCAAGAGTTTGATGTGATAGTCTGCGGCGGAGGAGTTGCAGGTATTTCTGCGGCTCTTGCAAGCGCAAGGCAGGGAAGAAAGGTTGCACTTCTTGAAAGAGAATTTGCTCTTGGCGGTCTTGCAACACTCGGTCTAATTTCAATTTATCTTCCACTTTGCGATGGATATGGAAAACAGGTATCCTTCGGTATTGCAGAAGAACTTCTGAAGTTATCCGTGTCAATAAACTGCGAAGAACATTATCCTGAAAAGTGGTTTGATAAAGAAAAGAGAAAAACAATCACAGAAACCGATCAGAGATATCTTACAAGATATAATCCTCAACTTTTTTCTCTTTTGTGCGAACAGCTTCTTTTAAAAGAGGGAGTCAAAATACTTTTTGGCACATATGCTGTCGGTGTTTCAAAAAAAGACGACAAGATAGATGCTGTGATTTGCGAAACCAAACAGGGAAGATGTGCATATAAGGCAAAGGCTTTTGTTGACTGTACGGGTGATGCCGATATTTGTTTTTTCGCAGGTGCACCCACAAGCACATTCAATCAAAAGAATCTTGTTGCATCGTGGTATTACTATACAGGAAAAGACGGATACAATTTAAAACCCATGGGTGTTTGTGATGTTCCCGATAACCAGAAAGAAGAGCGTGGCGAAGTAGAAAAACTTTCAAATAAAAGATATCTTGGTCTTGATAATGAAGAAATTTCGGATTTAATTTTTACTTCACACAAATCGCTTCTCAATGATTTTATAAAGAATTTTGAAAATGATAAAACTCTGATGCCTGTCACAATGGCTACAATTCCTCAGCTTCGTATGACAAGAAAAATTGTTGGGGAATATGAAATTTCAGATGCAGAAATGCATAAGGAATTTTCTGATTCTGTCGGACTTGTGTCTGACTGGAGAAAAAAAGGCCCCGTTTATGAAGTCCCGTTCTCAACGCTTTATTCAAAGAGTGTTAAGAATCTCATCTGTGCAGGAAGAACAACAAGCTGTACAGAGGCTATGTGGGATATAATGAGAGTTATTCCGTGCTGTGCGGTAACGGGCGAGGCTGCAGGAACAGCTGCGGCTATGACAGATGATTTTACTAAAATTGATATAAATAAACTTCAGAAAGTACTTCAAGATAATAATGTTGTCCTTCACGAAAAGGACATTGTAGAATAAGAAAGGTGAGAGCTTTGATAAGAAAAGACTGCTATGCAAAAGATAACGACTTTGGAATGAATTATATTGTATATCATCCCGAAAATTATGAAAACCTTCCACTGCTTATTTATCTTCACGGAGCAGGTGAAAGAGCAAATAATATCGAGCACCTTAACAGACACGGAGTACCTAAACTTATAAGCGAGGGAAGAGAATACCCTGCAGTTGTGCTTTGCCCTCAGTGTCCGGGTGAATTTGTTTGGTGTAATGTTGTAAGAGATGTTAAAAGACTTATTGATAAAGTGGTAGAGGAATACAACATTCAAAAAGACAGAATTTGTATCACAGGCTCAAGTATGGGCGGCTTTGGAACATGGTCAATGGGAATTACATATTCAAACTTCTTTTCGGCAATAGGTCCTGTTGCAGGTGGCGGTATGGCTTGGAGAAGCTCAAACCTTAAAACAACTCCTGTATATGCAATTCACGGAAAGAAGGATGAACTTGTTTTGCCTTTTCTCTCTGAACATCTTGTAAAGGCAACAAATGAGTATGGCGGAAATGCAAAACTTCTCATTTTGGAAGATTATGCACATAACGACGGAATCGATAAGGCATACAGAGATACTGACATCATTGAATGGCTTCTCTCACAGAGACGTACAGATTTCACACCTGTTCCCGAAGCTATAAGTCATTGCTTCTAAATAACTTTCTCCGGCTTTTGCCGGAGATTATTTTGCACTTTAATACAACCACAGGTTGTAAAAATCTAAAATTGTAATTCAAAGTGATTGACACTAAAACAAAAATATGTTATATTCTACTCAAAGGAGCGTGATTTTAAGTGTACGATACAAAAAATCTTGCTGCAAATATACGAAAATACAGAAAAATGCATGGACTTACGCAGGCACAGCTTGCACAAAAGGTTTATGTGACAAGTCAGAATGTCTCAAAGTGGGAGCTTGGAGTGTCAATGCCCGATGTCAATAACCTTTGCAAGATTTCTGAAATACTCAGTATTCCTGTTGATAAACTTTTGTGTGCCGGTGAAGATGAAAATCTCGGAAATGTCATGATTGCTATTGACGGTGGCGGAACAAAAACAGAGTTTGTTATGTTTTCTGAAAGCGGAAAAATAGTAGACAGAGTCATTCTTTCAGGTACAAATCCCAATTCCTGCGGCATGGAAAATGCACAGGGCGTTCTCAAAAAGGGAATAGATATGCTTTTGACAAAAAATCCCAATGTCACAAGTATTTTTGCAGGAATTTCGGGCTGCGGTGTTAATAAGAATAAGAAGATTGTATCTTCATTCCTTCAGAGAGTTTACCCGAATATAAAGAACGTTGTTGAAACTGATATTTTGAATGTAATTTACAGCGTTCCGAATACAGATAAGTGTATTGCGGCTATCTCGGGAACAGGAAGTGCAGTTTTTGCGAAGGACGATGATAAACTTTATAGAGTCGGCGGCTGGGGATACCTTTTTGTTAAAGGCGGAAGCGGTTACGATATAGGAAATGATGCGATTTGCGCTTGTCTTGCGTACGATGACGGAATTGGTGAGGATACACTTATAAATACACTTTGTGAAAAGCGCCTTGATGGCAGAGTTCACGATAAACTCGACCAGCTTTATACATCGGGTAAAGAATATATCGCATCCTTTGCAGGAATCGTATTTGAGGCGTATAATCAAGGCGATAAGATTGCAATTGAAATAATTGATAAGAATATGACAAGACTTGCACATCTGATAAACAGCGCTTATAACAAATATAAGTGTTCAAAGAGAGTTGTTATGTCAGGCGGTGTGACAAACCATAGAGAAATTCTTCAAAAGCACCTTATTTCAAAACTTGAAAACGGACTTTGCGTTGAATTTTGCGATATGCCGCAGATTTATGGCGCTGCAGTTGGTGCATATAGAATAATGGGCACAATTCCCGAGGAATTTAAAAACAATTTTGAAGAAGATTATAAAAAATTTTTAGAGGTGAAATAAAATGTTAAAGACAGAAATGAGAAATCCCAAAAGCACACATATTGATACAATGCCTACAATTGATATGGTAAACCTTATTGCAGAGGAAAACATACTTGCTGTAAAGGCAGTTCAGAATGCAGCGCAAAGCATTGCAAAGGCGGTTGAAGAGGTTACAAAGTCCTTTAAAAACGGCGGCAGACTTTTCTATATTGGTGCAGGCACTTCAGGAAGACTCGGTGTTCTTGATGCATCCGAATGTCCTCCCACCTTTGGTGTGGACTATGATATGGTAACAGGTATTATCGCGGGCGGCAGAGACAGTATGTTCAGAGCAAGCGAAAATAAGGAAGATATTGAAGAAAGCGGTATTGAGGATATTCAAAACAGCGGATTTAAAAAGGGAGACGTACTTGTTGGTATTTCAGCCGCAGGCGGTGCAGCATATGTTATCGGCGCTCTCAAGAAAGCTAAAGAACTTGGCGGTGTATGTATTGCACTTACATGTAATGAAGATACAAAGATTGAAAAGGTAAGTGATATTTGCATTATCACCGATACAGGCGCTGAGGTTGTAACAGGTTCAACAAGAATGAAAGCAGGTACTGCGCATAAGGTTGTTCTTAATATTCTCACAACTTGCGGTATGATACAGATTGGAAATGTATATGAAAATCTTATGATAAACCTTAAACCTACAAATATAAAGTTAAGAGCTCGAATGATAAGAATTGTAACCGATATTTGCGGTTGCGATGAAGTTAAAGCAGAAGAACTTCTTGAAAAAGGCGAGTGGAATATAAGACGAGCTGTTGAACTTTATAAGAAATAATTAAATAAAAAATTAAAGAGCCGACGAAAGTCGGCTCTTTTGTTTTAATAATTTATCGTAACTTTCTTTTGTGTGTCGTCCCATTTGACATCTGCCTTTAAGTTTTCGGCAACAAATCTTACGGGAACCATAGTTCTTCCGCCGATAATCTCGGGTGCAACATCAAGTACCTTGAATTCGCCGTTTACAACCGCCATAAGATTGTCAATGTAAACTTTAACAGTGTTTTCTTTTAAAACAATCTTGACACTTCGCTCGGTTGCGTTCCATTCAACTGTACCGCCCATTGCCTCAACAATGGCTCTTATTGGCACGAGCGTTCTTCCGTTTTTGATAACAGGAACTGTTCCTTGTTCATCAATGTCAGCACTTTTGCCGTTTACTTGAAATTTTGGATTTCCAATCCACATATAAATTGAATTTGTCTTTTGATTTGATGATTCAATTTTTTCCCAATAAGCATAAACTGTAACATCAAAATCTGCGTTGTAAAGCATTGTCTCGGTTATGATTTTGCCGTTTTCCTTTGCGCCGTACCAACCAAGGAATTTGTGTCCCTCTCTTGTCGGAACGGGCATCTGTCCGATTGTTGTGTTGAACTTTATGCTCTTGAATGAAGTGTCACAATAACCGCCGTTTGCATCAAATATAAGTTTGTAGTAAACATCCTGTTGTTGCTCTGATTCTGTTTCTTCTTGCTTATTTGAAGAGAGAGTTGTAAAGGAGTATATATCACCCCAGAAAGTTACCTTATCAACAACTGCATAGAATTTGTATTTGTAAGTTGTCTTTGGGGTGAGAGTTATACCGAGGGTTGCAGAAATATCTATCCATGCATGGAATGATGTTTCTGAATCACTTATGTTTGTGATACTTTGCTGGTATTTGTCAATAAATTTATAATTTTCATCCATAAGCCAAAAACCTATTTCAGAAAGTTTTGAGCCCTTATCTTTTTGAACATTTGTAACAACAACTGCGTTTGTGTCGGTTATGGAGAATTTAGATAAATACATTTTATCAGTAGGGTAGCCAATACACGCCTGTGTTGTTGGAGTATAATGCGTAACAGGTGATGAGGTAGTAAACTCATATGTGTTACCATAATAAGTTGTTCCGTTAACAACAGTATAGAACTGATAGATGTATTTTGTACTATGTGTCAGCGTTATTCCAAGGTCTGCATTTATATCATACCATGTGTGGAAGTTTGTAACTGATGAGGATACGTTTGTCACAGTTTCTCTGTGGTCTTTTATTACATTTCCGTTTGCATCATAAAGAATAATACCGCAGGCTGAAACATTTGAGCCTGATGATTTTCTGATGTTTGCAACAAGTACTGCATTTGTTTTTTCGAAATTAATTTTTGATATATATTCTTGACTGGTTGGATAAAGAACACTAACCGAAACTTTTGCCGGTGCCATTACTTCTTTTTCACTTGGATCATGTTCATTAAGATCCTCAAGAACATCAAGCATATTCGTCACTGAAAATTCAGACTCGCTTTCTTTTTCAGTTTCAATATGCTTTGTTGAATCAGTAATTGTAATATATTGTTTCAGGCAATATCCGACATAATTTCCGACTCTCACACAATACCAGCCTCCAAGGCCTTCGCTTTCGTAAACTTTTACTTTCATTCCGTCGTAAAGCTCAGCAAACATAACCGAGCCGTTTACACCGGTAGCGCATGCAAGATTGTTAAGAGCAAGAGTATCGCCTTTAATATTCACAAGACCGTTTTTGTATGTGACATTGAGCTTGTTAACCCAAACCCAGCCTCCGTCTGATAATTGATACCATACATTGCCGTACCCGTTTACTGTTTTGGCTGTAAATGTAAAATTAGTTCCTTCGACATAATACTTTGGCGATGCTCCGTAAGGGGCGTAATGTACAAGAAGCTTTGATGATTTTGATGTGTAGTTCACATAGTTAAGGGATGCAACCGCAAGTTTTTCTGTACACCTGTCGCAGAATCCGTCTTTATGGCATCTGTGAAAATGAGATGTTATGTATTTCTGCGAAATCCATGTGCCGTCGGCAAGCTTGTACCATAAGTTGCCATATGCATTGTATGTGCATCCAGTAATAAGTACAGAACTTCCGTTGCCAATACGCTTTTTGATAGTTGATTCGCCAAAGGGTGTTGCGTGAGTTGGTGCTTTTTTGTTTGTCACTGTTATATCCGCATAAAATGCGAGTGGTGATACGGCAGGATATGCAAGGTTTTGAGTGCAATTGTTGCATATAACATTTGTGTCATTTACAAATTTAAAGCTTTCGTGCGAGCAGTCGTTTATGTACTTGTATCTGTAAATTCTGGCACCGATTACATCGGATGGAACTGAATAATATCCTGCCGAATTGTAAACTCGTCCGAAGTTGAGACCGCAGGGGTTGTAGTCAGTATTTCCGTTTGCCTGAAGACAGATAATCTCTCCGTTTGCATTAAGGCCATAGTAAACATAAGAATGCCCACCGATTCTCACATGGTCTCCGATTTGTAAATCGCTTGCGCTTTGCAGATTAAACACATAAAAATTGTCTGAATCCTGATGCACTTCTCCAAATAGGTAATACAGAATGTACGTTGCAAAACCTTTGCATTGTCTTGCCTGGTCTGTTTCTGAAATTTCATTTGAAACACAGCCCTTGATATTATTGTATCTTACATTCTGGTCATGTTTTTTGCCTACTATTCCAATGCAAGGGGAGTGAGTGAGATGTGCTTCAATATACTTTTTCTCGCCTGTTCTTATGTAATTGTCAAGCCCGTTTTTAAGAGTGGGTGTGTCTTCTATACCTGCATTCCAGTACCATCTTATTGAACTTGCGCTTTCAGAAAGGCCAAGATCAGATACATATTTGTCAATCTTTTGCTGAATTTGTGATTTTGATACATAGCTTTTATCAATATATGCAAGTGAATTTATTGATAATAAAAGCACAAAAGCGGTGATAAAAGATATAAACAAACTTTTTTTCATATTGACTCCTTATTTACTTTATAAAATCGTCTATAAGTTTGTAACCGTCTTTGTATGAAACAAGATTCAATTCTTCTGTATTCTCACATCCAAAGTTTTCGTCATAAACTTCGCATCCTGACGCCTTTATATCTGTTGAATCGTACATAATGTAGGGAACAGGGTCCATTGTGTGAGTGCGAAGTGCAAGGGGAGTCGGGTGGTCGGGAAGAATAAGGAATTTGAAATCCTCACCGTCCTTAATCATTTCCTTTTCGATATATCCAATAATCTTTTCATCAATAAGTTCAATGGACTTAATCTTGTTTTCAAGCTCGGCTCTGTGTCCGCATTCGTCTGGCGCTTCAACGTGAACATAAACAAAGTCAGCACCACTTCTCAGTGCATCAACTGCCGCCTTTGCTTTTCCGTCAAAGTTTGTGTGAACATTGCCTGTTGCACCTTCAACTTCGATAACATCCATTCCTGCACACTTGCCGATGCCTTTTATAAGGTCAACTGCGGAAATAACTGCCGCTTTAAGACCAAACTTT
>JAZSLO010000217.1:0-2743 GCA_045535415.1 Eubacteriales bacterium | reverse complement strand
CAAAGGAAGTGACATTTTATCGCCAAGATAAAACATACATGTAACGCACGCAAGACCGCCTATAAGCACCTGACCTTCGGCACCGCAGTTCCAGAACTTCATTTTGAATGCAGGAGTTACTGCAAGTGAAATACAAAGAAGAATTGAAAGCGCCTGTATGAGATTCCACACTCTTCTCTCGGTTCCGAATGCACCAGAAACCATTGACGAATATATCTTTATTGGATTCTGTCCTGTCAGAATCATTATAACAACCGCACTTGTAATAAGTGCAAGAACTACCGCTACAACTCTTATTGCAGAAGATTTTGCAAACGGAAGGGCATCTCTTTTAACAATGTGAAAGAGAGCTTCGCGTGAAGTCTTTGTCTTACTCATTGTTTTGTCCCTCCTTTGTGTCATTCTGTGTCATTTTTTCGCTTTTTGTCATAAAAAGACCTATTTCTTCTTTCTTTGCACTTCTTCCGTCGACAATTCCGGTAACCTTACCTGAATTCATAACAAGAATTCTGTCGCAAAGATCGAGCAGCACATCAAGGTCTTCGCCCACAAACAAGACGGCAACTCCAAGTTCCTTTTGCTTTGTGAGAAGATTATATATTGTATAGGATGAATTTATATCAAGTCCTCGAACCGGGTATGCCGCCATAAGAACTGTCGGCGACGATGCTATTTCTCTGCCTACAAGTATTTTCTGAACATTACCGCCCGAAAGTCTTCTGACAGGCGTAAACGCATTGGGTGTTACAACTTCAAGGCTGTTTATTATTTCATCCGCAAGATTTTTCGGTCTTTGCCTGTCAAGAAATACTGACTTTCCTCTTGTGTAGCTTCTGAGCATCATATTATCAACAATGTCCATGTTTCCAACAAGTCCCATACCAAGTCTGTCCTCGGGAACAAATGAAAGTCTTACACCCAAATCTCTTATCTGAAGCGGAGTTTTATCTCTTAAATTTTCTGTTTTTTCTGTCTTGGGATCATGATATAAAATTTCGCCCTCATCAAGATGTTGGAGACCTGCAATTGCTTCAAGCAGCTCTCTCTGTCCGCTTCCGGCAACGCCGGCAACACCGAGAATTTCTCCCGCTTTTATGGTAAAGGTTATATCATCAAGAACCTTTATTCCGTCTGCGTTTTTAGCACTTATATGTGAAACGCATACTCTGTCGGGTGTGTTTTCCGACAAAGTTCGTGTTATATTCAAATCTACTTTTTTACCAATCATCATTTCGGTAAGTTCGGATTCGTTTGTTTCCTTTGTATTTACTGTTGCAATATGTTCGCCTTTTCTGAGAACTGCAACTCTGTCCGAAATCGAAAGAACCTCGTGCATCTTATGAGTTATTATGATGATTGATTTTCCGTCCTCGCGCATTCTTCTCAAAACTGCAAAAAGCTTTTGAGTTTCCTGCGGAGTTAAAACCGCGGTGGGTTCGTCAAGAATGAGAATGTCCGCACCGCGATACAGAACCTTTATAATTTCAACGGTCTGCTTTTCGGACACTGCCATTTCGTGTATTTTCTTTTTGGGGTCAAGGTTAAAGCCGTATCTGTCGGCAATTGCCTTTACCTTTGAATCTGCCTTTGAAAGATTGTATTTTTCCTTCATACCAAGTATGATATTTTCAGTTGCAGAGAAAACATCAACGAGTTTGAAGTGCTGGTGAATCATACCGATTTTGTATTTGTAAGCATCTTTCGGAGATTTTATGACAACTTCATTTCCGTCAACAAAAATGTGCCCGGAGTCGGGATAGTAAATTCCCGAAATCATATTCATAAGAGTTGTTTTTCCACTGCCGTTTTCACCGAGAATTGCAAGAATTTCCCCGTGATTGACAGTTAAATCAACATTTTTGTTTGCAACAACCTTGCCGAATGTTTTTGTTACATTCTTGAGTTCAAGTGCAACTTTGTTTTCCACCGTGTCTAACCTCCGAAAAATAGAATTTAAAAGCGCAATATATTAAAATTTAGGCGGAGTGGTTAGCTCCGCCTAATTTTTTAGAAAAATACCGGATTAATACTTTTCGTTGAGAAGTGTGATGCCGTCGATTCTGAGATCGAAGTAAGGAGCAGAACGATATTCTGATTCATGGAAATATCCGTCTGCGATAGCTTCTGTATCAGGTGCAAAATCTGCATCTGTATCAACGTCAGCAAGGTAGGAAGTAAGAGCCTGTCCGCCTACTGTGAATGTAGAAGCGTCAAATACCTTAACTTCGCCAGCTGTAAGTTTAGCCTGAACTTCTGCGATCTTTTCTGCAGTGCCTGCAGCCGCTGCCTTTTCGTTAACGTCTGTGAGCTTTACAGAACCTGTTGCGATTGTACCTGTCCAGTCAGCAGGGATAGCTTCGCCGTTCATTGTGTTCTTGATCATGAGTTCATAGTAAGGCTGCCAGTCAATTCTTGAGGAAACGATGAATGTGTTTTCGCAAGTTTCAACTGTGCTTCCGTTGTAGGAAACATTAGGAATGCCTGCTTCTTCACATGCGGAAGGAGCACCCATAGAGTCAGCGTGCTGGCTTATGAGTTTGCAGCCTCTGTTGATAAGAGCAACTGCTGCGTTCTTTTCTTCGATTGCGTCATACCAGCTGCCTGTAAACTGAACGTCCATTGTAACTGTGGGGCAAACTGACTTTACGCCAAGGTAGAAGGATGTGTAACCGGAGATAACTTCAGCATATATATATGCGCCAACATAACCGATTTTAGCTTCTTCTGCTGTGAACTTACCAGC
>JAZSLO010000171.1:0-3696 GCA_045535415.1 Eubacteriales bacterium | reverse complement strand
AATACATAAGAATAAGCGTCAGAATTACTGACAAAATAAGATTGTTAGTCAATTTTACAGTTTTTGTGTCATTGATTTTATCATTATCCGCTTTATTATTATAAGTCGGATCGTAGCCATGTCGTTCTGTGAGCCAAGGAGTTGAATACAAATTTTGTCTTCCTAAGACCGCTTGGCCTCCGACTTAATACATAAGAATAAGCGTCAGAATTACTGACAAAATAAGATTGTTAGTCAATTTTACAGTTTTTGTGTCATTGATTTTATCATTATCCGCTTTATTATTATCATCATTTACATTTTTAGCAGAATAACCTGCATTTTTGACTGCGGTCAAAATTTCATCGTCAGAGAACTTACCCTCAACAGTCATTGTATTTGTAAGTAAATTCACACTGCAAGACTCAACATTTTCAAGTGAAGAAACTGCCTTTTCTACTCTCGAGGAACACGCAGCGCAGCTCATACCATATACATTATATTTTTCCAAGTTTTTCTCACCTGCCCCTTAACATATATTTATTATACAACATATTTCGTGTAAAAAAAAGACTTTTTTGATTTTTTATGTCGATAAAAAAATATTGTTTAAATCAAAAAGTACAAAAAAGGTATTGACAAACGAAAACCTGTATGATATACTGTTTAGGCAGTGTTGAGTTGACATTCCTAACAGGATTTAATCAATGCCGGAGTGGCGGAATTGGCAGACGCCCAGGACTTAAAATCCTGTGGGAATTAATTCCCGTACCGGTTCAAGCCCGGTCTCCGGCACCAACAATGCAAAAACAATATATCGCGGAGTAGAGCAGCCTGGTAGCTCGTTGGGCTCATAACCCGAAGGTCGTAGGTTCAAATCCTGCCTCCGCAACCACATTGAAAGTCCCGTAACACAACGATTTGCGGGACTTCATTTTTTATTCATAAACAGCTGAAAAACAAGTTTTGTCCTTTATTTGTCCTTTATTACATTTATTTTTTGAAAAAAATCCCTCTCCAAATTAAAACAATTCAGAGAGGGCTCACGAAAATAAAAGAGGTTTCAGGAATAATACACCTCAAGAAGATTATACAACTTTTTGAAAGGTCCGTCAACAAGTTTGTTTTTTCTTTTTTGTGCGCAAGGTTTCGTAAACTTTACAAAAAAATATTCCCTCTCTTGTTTCTGCTTGAAGCGAGAGCGAAGCAAGAGAAAAATGACTTTTTAATAATAAAACAAGTGGAGAGTTTATATACTCCCCACTTTCTTTTTTGTTGTGTTATTTGATTTTTGTGTTATGTTCGTTATATGTTTGTGCCCTGTCCAATTTTTGACATATTCTCGATAACCTCTTTTTGAAGCTCTGACACATTGTGCGTTTGTGTGTTTCTGCTTTTTAATGTTTCAAGCCCTTGCTCTCCGTACAGTTCACAAAATGCCTTGTAATACTTTGATGCAAAACTTCTACCCTTAGGGCATACACAAGTTGCAAAAAACTCGCCTTTATATTTCACACCATTTGCAGAGGCCTTGTATTTAATCAGCCCAGTATTCATACAATACGGACACCGCACCTTGTTTGTTGTTTCTTTTCGTTCTGAACGGGCCTTGAACTTTTTACACTCAACGCTAAATTCAGATAGTTTAGGGAAAAAGTCATAATTGTTTACAAGCAATGAAAACAATTCCCCTGCCCTCTCTTTTGGAACTCCCTGCGTGTGCTTTTCATACTCATATACAACTCTCGGATTGGTAATACTTTTGTTGTAATAGTCGTTTAAATCAAGCCAAAAGGGTTTGAAAGCCTCGTTCATGCGCTTGTATCACCTATCAGAACAGCTTGTTTTTCGTTACCATTTTGCACTACTTTTGCCATTACAACAATGTCCCCAGGTATTAAAACCTTGTTGTCGTTGTGTTCGTAAACCCATAACATATAGTCTTGCATAAGCACATTGTCGGGTTTGTATTGTTTTGCTATGCTCCAAAGAGTATCACCATAAGTTACAGTGTGATTTGTCGGTATGTAATCAATATCAGGCTTTGCACATTCGCATATCAGAACAAGCATTATTAAAGCTATTAACGAAATAACCGCCATAGCAGCAGAACTGAACTTTTTAAGTTGTTCGTCTATATAAGTTTTGACCTTAACATTTCTTAACAATGTTAATGCGCCTGACATCAAGGTATTTTTCCTCATTCTTTCCCCTCTCTCTTTTCGTTGTCCTTTATTTGTTCGAGTTGTTCAAAAGCATTTTCAAAATCTGTTTTTCTGATTTCTTCAGAGTTTGCTTTTTGGGTGTTACTACTCTGTGTCCTTAGTAACCAGTTGTTTATAAACCTTTTCATCCCCTTTGCAGTTTTCCGTCTTGTTGGATTTGCATTTAACCACGCTGACATATTTCTCAAAGATTGTTCAATATCAACATCAGGATAAAAGCGTTTATATTCTTCAATCTCCTTTTCAGAAACAAAGTATTTTTTGTTGTCTTTCATCATCAGTGAAGGACAATTCGCAGAATTGCTCCGAACATCACTCAATTTGCTCTCGACAGATATATTATTCTTATCTAATCTAATCTTATCTGCGTATACATTCTGTATACAATCTGTATACAACTTGTATACACGGCTTTTTTCATCGGTAGAAATTAACCCTTTTTCCTCTGCGTAAATTGTTGGTTTGTATCTGTCTTTCGGAATGTAGTTGTGTACTCTCCAATGTCTTATAACAATCACACCGCATTTGAGGGGGATTATATATCCCGATTCAGATAATGCGCTCAAATCTTCATCAGAAGCACCGACCATTCTTTGTATCTTTTTCGGATTGTCAACAAATCCGTCATCGTCTGCCCTCATTGCCAAATGAAAATATAACGCTTGTGCAGATAACGACAATTCAAGAAAAGCGTCACTGTCAATTATTGCCTTTGCAAACATTCTTTTTTCTGCCATTGTATACCTCTTTCATTTTCGTTCTCTCCTAAATTCCTTTTTTGATTATTTCATTGAAAACCTCAACACAAACAAGTTTCTTTCTCCCTGCGGAGATTGTAGGAAGCACACCCTTTTTGACAAGTCGCCTTATAGCACTTTCTGTTATTTGAGTGTTCGGGTCTGCCTCTTTTATCTCTTTTGCAAGTTGTGATATGGTTCTCATTGTCGGAACATTTAACATTTTAAATTCTCCAGTTTGTTTTTAAATTCCCCTTTAAAATAGCCTTGTAGGGCATTTAAAAGGCAAAATAAACCATTTTTACTATCTTTGGGTGTAACTTTATCCCCACATATAAAACGGCAAAATTCGGTCTATTTTTGCCCTTTAAAGCCATATTTACATTATTGTATCGAATATGTAACAAATGCCGAAAAAGTTAAATTATAGCCCTCTCAGAAGATGTATTTTGCGGTGTATGATTGTGCAGCCATTCTTTGAGATTGGCAATAACACTGCCCACATCTTCATTGACATATCTTTCGGGATGTTCAAGCCTTGATTGTAAACAAGACAACTGCCATTTATAATCTGACATCATAGGCATATCAACAAGCGGTATGTTATAAACCGCCTCGCCCTCTGAATCAGTCAACATAACAGTTCCGACCTCTTTAAACTCCTTGCCGAAGATGTTTATTGTTTTTTCTTCTGACAAGACTTTTGATTTGATTGTTGCTTTAAACATTTTCTTTTGTTCCTCTCTTTTTCGTGA
>JAZSLO010000174.1:0-6644 GCA_045535415.1 Eubacteriales bacterium | reverse complement strand
TGTTCCATGCTTCCGTTTACAATAACTCTGCCGGCTCTTTCATAAAACTGAGCAAGTCGGCTTCCAAGGTATGCAGGATAGCCTTCCTCACCGGGCATTTCCTCAAGTCTGCCCGACATTTCACGAAGTGCCTCTGCCCATCTTGATGTTGAGTCCGCCATAAGAGCTACCGAATATCCCATATCCCTGAAATATTCAGCGATAGTTATACCCGTATAAATTGACGCTTCTCTTGCCGCAACGGGCATATCGGAAGTGTTTGCGATAAGTACGGTTCTTTCCATAAGGCTTTTGCCTGTATGCGGGTCAATAAGTTCTGGAAATTCATTAAGAACGTCCGTCATCTCATTTCCTCTTTCGCCGCATCCGATATATACAACAATATCAGCCTCTGCCCACTTTGCAAGCTGATGCTGTGTTACTGTCTTTCCGCTTCCAAAAGGTCCCGGAATTGCCGCAACACCGCCCTTTGCAATAGGGAACATTGTATCAACAACTCTCTGTCCTGTTATAAGAGGTGTGTCGGGCGAGAGTTTTTTTGCATAAGGTCTTCCCTTTCTAACTGGCCACTTTTGCATAAGGGACATTTCATAAATTCCCTTATCAGTTTTAATTTTGCAAACTATATCGGTTACTTTGCAGGATTTTTTCTCAATGCTTTCAATAACACCTGAAATTCCGCTTGGAACCATTATTTTATGAAGTACAACGTCGGTTTCCTGAACTGTACCGATGATATCACCCGAAACAACATTATCACCGACATTTTTACAAGGCTCAAAATCCCATACGATATCTCTTTTAAGGGATGCAACCTCAACACCTCTTGAAAGGTTATTTCCCGATACCTTCATTATATCGTCAAGAGGTCTTTGAATACCGTCAAAAATACTGCCGATAAGACCTGGGCCAAGTTCAACGCTCATAGGCTCACCAGTAGATTCAACAATTTCTCCCGTACCAAGTCCGCTTGTTTCTTCATATACCTGAATTGACGCCTTATCACCGTGCATTTCGATGATTTCGCCGATAAGTCTATTATCACTTACACGCACCACGTCAAACATATTGGCATCTTTCATGCCCTGTGCCACAACAAGCGGTCCTGAAACCTTTAATATTTTTCCTGTTGCCATTTTTTACCCTCTCAAATTCACTAAATTATGAAATAATATCAGAGCCTACCGCTCTTTCAACAAATCTTGAAACATTCTTCATACCAACACCGGTGTTTCCGCTGATTGCGGGAATCGGAATTATTGAAGGGATCGCAAGGTCTGTGAATTTTTCAAGTTTTTCGCTTATCTTTTCAAAAAGCGGCTCTGTTATATAAATTACAGCAAAATTACTCTTTACAAGCTCACCTATAATTTTAAGCGCCTCAATTTCATCGGTTGTGTCAAAAATCGAAAGACCGAGAGATGCAAATCCGTATATTGAGTCAATGTCGCCAATAACTGCCATTTTATACATAACAATCCCTCACCCTTTCACGAATTTCTTTAACATCATAACCATTATATTTGCAGGAAAGAATAATTCTGACATTCTTAATCTGACTCTCAAACGCAAGGCAATATGCTATAAGCGGACTTACACCAAACGACGAATATTTTGCATCAGACACAAGCTGCAAAAGCATATTATCTGCCTCTTTTTCAAACAAAGAAAGCGACTTTTTAAGTGCGGTGCAAAGTCTTTCAAAGCCTTTATCTTTTAAGAACAAAAGAAGTTTTTCTTCAGATTCAAGACTTGCATTTATTAAATCCCCGACGCTGAAATAATCACATTCGCAAAGAGAATCTTCAAAGAAAGCCGCATCTTTTCCAGCTCTTATGCTTCTTATTGCAATTTTTATATCTGAAATTGCAATCATAAGATTTGCAATTTTAAGGCAAAGATCATCATTAAGAACTTTTGCAAGTCTTAATTTTTCTAAAAGTGCATATTTATCAAGAATTATATCGCACTTTTGCCCGTCCATTGTCTTTAAAGTGACATCAAACGCTTCTTTTGTGCTCTTTCTTAAAAACTCCGGAAGAATTGAAAAATCTTTCTTCTCAATTGCACTCTTTACAATTTGTGTATCGCAAATTGAAGGCTTTACAAAAAGTTTTTCGGGGTCTTTTTTAAGAATAAAACTCTTTATTGCACATTTAACATTATGAAAATCGTTCTGAACAATAAGAAAATCAAGACAGTTTTTCTCGGGCGCTGCATCTATTACAAGTTCATATGCACTCATAAGTTTTTCATCAAGTATCTCGTCAATTCCATTTTCTTCAGAATCAATAAATGCTGCATCTCTAAGAAGTTTTACACACACATCATAAGACTGTGCCTGAATGAGATTTTCAATAACATCCGATGTCAAAAGTTTTGATTCATTAGCCCTGATTTTTGCAACGGCAAAGGCAAATTCAGTATCTTTCACTAAAGTTACCTCCTTTATGAAAACAAAATCTTTGAAAGTTTATCACGGATTTGTTCCTCATTATCCAAAATAAGCGACTCAACTGTACAATTGATTCTCATTTCGGGATAACTTATCACAAATCCAAAAACGCTGTCATTGATTTTTTCACTTGCTACCTTGAGAGTACAAGAATTTTTAAGTGCTGATGAAATTTGCTTTTCAATATCATCAGGCATCTTTTTAAATGTATTTTGACAAAATACAATCTCTCCGTCAATATTAAGCGCATATTTTTTCAAAAGACAAAGTACATATTCAAGAGTTTTATCTTCAGGCAAATTTTCAAAATACTTTACAGTATCACAAATAACACCGTCTATAATCTCACCCTTTATTTTAAGAATATGTCTTTTATATTCAACGTCAGCAGAAGAATGTGCTTTTGAAATTATAAGATTTGCTTTATCGTCAGCACTTTTAATTTCTTTATCTTTTTTATCAAGTGCCGTCTTTTTACTTTCTTCAAGAAAATTTTGAGCCTCTTTATTTGCGCTGTCAATTATTGCCTCGCACTCGAGTTTTGTATCTTCCTGAATTTTTGTAATTATTTTTAAAAGTCCGTCCATTGCGAACCTCCGTTTTAAAATTAAAGACCGTTTACAACGAGAATTGAAACAAGAAGTGCAAGGATTGCATATGTTTCAACCATTGCAGACATTGTGATTGCCTTACCATTCTGGTCGGGCTTCTTTGCAACAACACCAACACCTGCTGCCGCTGCTCTTGCCTGAGCTATTGCAGAAAAATATCCGACAATCATTATTGGCATACAAGCGCCAAAATACATAAGTCCCTGTGCTACTGTAAGGCTTACAGGTGCGCCTGAAAGTACCCCAAGCTGATTTAAAACAAGAACGGCTGTTAAAAGTCCGTAAAGTCCCTGTGTACCAGGGAGAAGCTGGAGAATAAGAAGCTTTGAGAACTTTGAGGGGTCTTCAGATACGACACCTGCTGCCGCCTCACCAACAAGTCCAACACCCTTTGCAGAGCCAATTCCCGCTACAAGTGCAGCAAGTACTGCACCAACAATTGCAATTGCAAGACCAAGATTATCCATTTTTAGTTTCCTCCTTGAGTTTAAAGAATTTAGTATCTATTTTTAAAGGTTCGAAGGCCCTGCCTCCGCCTTCATAGAACTTTGAAAAGAGTTCTACAAACTGAAGTCTGTTTGCGTGTACATATGCGCCAAGCACATTTATTGCCATATTGAGTGGGTGTCCTATAAGGCACACTACCACAAGCATTACGGCTTTCATTGTCGTGCCTTCGGGCATTACACCAATCATATTTACAACCGATGCAATACTTCCCGTTGCAAGACCGAGTGCAAGAAGTCTTGAATATGACAGAATATCTGACAAATATCCCGATGCTACATTATATAGTCCGTAAAGACCTCCGCCGAGTCTTACAAGAATATTCTTTGATGTTCTCGAAGTTGTCACAACAATCAAAGCAACACCGATTATCGCAAGATATTTTCCAATATCCATTGCAATTTTGGGCATCGGCATTAAAATATTTCCGCAAAGTGCCGCCGCACCCGAAACTGTCAGTATAATTGGAACTGTATCAAAAATTGCAGACGCATAATTTTTATTTTTCCACTGGATTACACCAAAGGTTACAAGTCCCAGGAACAAGTGGAAAATACCTATAATGAATGAGAACAAAAGAAGCTTTATGGGGTCTTTTATTGGCTCAAACCAAAGAGCGATTTCAGGTGCTCTTTCAAAACCTAAAAAGTTTGTACATATTACGGGAATAAGGTCACCAAACCAGCTTCCGAAAAGTGCTCCCCAGATTGTTGTGGAAATACCGCTATAAAGAAACATTTTTATGTTCTTTCTCATATTTCCCTCAACGCTCGTCTTTTTAAGGATAAATGCACAGCCGAGAACCATTATAAGACCATATCCTGCATCAGACAGCATCATACCGAAAAGAAGGTAATAGAAAAATGCCATTATGCTTGACGGGTCAATATCTTTCTTTGAAGGAAGTGCATACATTTTTGTAATTCCTTCAACAGGCTCCGAGAATTTTCCGTTTACAAGTTCAACAGGAACATCATCATCCTCACTCGGCTCGAAAAATTCTACCGCACAAGAATATTTTGAACACACTTTTTTCACAGAACTTTGATTTCTTTCGGGGATATACCCTTTTATAATCATTGTTTTTTGTGAAAAGACTGCATTTTCAAGGTTCTTATATTCATCTCTTTTTACCGAGAGATAATCATACAAAAGTTTAAGATTTTCCTGACAATCCTTTTTATCATCAATTGCCTTTTGTGTTTCTTGAATGGTTTTTTTAAGAGTTTCAATTTGAAGCCTGAGGTTTGAAATTTTCTCACTTGTCTTGATATCATCGGTATTTGTCAAAAGAGTAAATCCAATCTTTCTCAAAGCCGAGTACACAAAATCATAAACTTCATTATGACACAAAACACATATCGAACTTATCTGTTTTGACGAATATACAACATTTATCTTATATTCTTCAACATCAGCATTTTGCTCAATTAATGCTTTCTCAATTTTTTCCTCATCCGCCTCATACGGCAAAGTTCCAAGAAGCATTTTTGTGTACTTTGTGCCCTTGAAATTTGACGGCAAATCAAGGTCTTTCCAAACTTCAAGTTCATTTATTTTATTCTCGCATCTTACAATTTCAAGTTCGGAATCCGAAAGTTTTGAATCGAGATTTATAATCTCATATGCACACTTCATAACAGAGTCAATGTTTTTACCGGTATCAAAAAACTTTTGAGACTCAACCGATTCTCTTCCCGAGAACATTCCGCCTTTTTTGAGAAGCGAATGTTTTTCAAGAACCGATAAAGCATTTGATACCGCCGTAATATTTCTGTCGTATGTTACAACAGTTTCTTTTGACTGCACAGGGAAAAACCTTTCATCGTCAATTTTTTCAAGTTCAACGCACGACATCTTCTGCAAAGTTTCGATAATTTCTTTTGCATCGCTTTGCGCGGCGCAAAGCTGGAACTTTTTAATTTTTAATTTTGCCAAATATATCTCACCGCCTTATATTCGCATTATAAAAAATGCACACTAAAAGTGTGCATACCTCTACCCTAAAGTTATAATTTCAACTACGCTTTCAAGTGCTGTTTGCTTTTTGCTCTTAACGCTCTCACAAAGTGCGTCTGCATCATTTTTTGCGCAAACCATCTTCTCATCAAAAATTTTTTGAGCAGTTTCATTTGCACTCAGCTGTGCCTTTTCAATTTGAGCCGCAGTATCCCCTTGGGTCTTGTTTTCAAAATCCTTTGCATCAGCCTTAGCCTTTTCAACAATCTCAAAGGCTTTGTTCTGTGCATTTTCTATTTCTTTTGCGGCATTTTTTTCTGCCTCAAAAATCTTATCAATCATTTCAGACGCCATATACGGCACCTCCTTTTTGATAATAAAATTATTATAACATCTTAACTCAATATTTTTGTTACTACAATGTAAATTTGCATTATTTTTCCAGTAATTATCAAAATTGACAAGCGAGTCTTTATATAGTATAATCATTACATAATTTTTTATTTTGTTTTAGGTGAATTTATGGATAACAGAGTTTGTCACATTTTTGCCGCAGGTGACTTTGACGGCGATTTTTCTTATACTGATTCAGATTTAATTATTGCCGCGGATGCAGGATATTTGCATCTTGAGAAAATGGGACTTGCCCCTCATATTCTTATCGGTGATTTTGATACTCTTTCACAAAAGCCTGAGGGTTGCGAAATTTTAGAGTTTTCTCCCATAAAAGATTATACCGACACTGCCCTTTGTATTCAGGAAGGAAAAAAACGAGGATACACAAATTTTATAATTTACGGAGCTGTCGGCGGAAAAAGAATTGAGCATACAATCGCAAACATTCAGGAAGCGATGAATCTTTCGCAAAATAACCATAAAATCACTCTTACCGACGGAAATCAGAACATTATATTTATAACAAATTCATCTGTTTGTTTTCCTGCCTCGTATTCGGGGTTTATTTCGGTTTTCTCGGCAACTGACAAGTGTTTAGGCGTAAACATCAAAAACCTGAAATACGAGCTTTTAGACGCCAATCTCTCGTCTTTAAATCCTCTTGGAGTCAGCAACGAGTTTATTGGAAAGCAAAGTGAAATTTCCGTTAAAAACGG
>JAZSLO010000205.1:0-6544 GCA_045535415.1 Eubacteriales bacterium | reverse complement strand
GGACAGACAGGGTGGATACTCGGTGACCTGCCAAATCTCTTCGCAGGAGCGATGGAAGTTGATATCTACACCTGCCCTAAGTGCAGAAAAATTGAATTCTTTTTATCGGATACAGCAGAAGAGGGCCTGCCTCAAAAGCAATGCCCAAAATGCGGAAAGATGCACGATTTCGATTATCCTAGATGCCCGTTCTGCAAACATGATTACAATGATTAAGGGCTAAGTTTAGCAAACAAAAAACACAATTAATAATTAATCAAAAATAGTTGCAAGGTTTAAATCTTGCAACTATTTTTTTGGTTTGAGACAAAAATAAAAACCAAGGGAGTTTTATTGGACATCTCTTTTGCTAAAATTAAGACATAAAAGGAAAAGGAGTGTCCGATGATGAGTTTTAAAATTGGATTTACAGCTGAGACAGAAAGAAAGGTAGAAGATGTTTGCACTAAAATCGTACCGAAAGAACTGAATCAAAACATCAAAAAATCGGTGGTTGATGTCTATTTCTCCGATAGGCACATCACTTGTTCCTATTACAACGATGCGTTTAATTTGAAGAATGGCGATATCGTTTATGTAGAAGGAAAACTTGAAGGTCTGCGTGGACGTGTGACAAACGTTAATTATACCTTTAAAATCAAACTATCTGAATACAAACGAGTAATTGCTGTGGCAGATACCGATGTCAAAGGCGAATTTTACCTTGCAGGCTCACATCTCATTACAACCGACCCCTATGCTCTAATGTACGAGCAAATTATCACTTGGTTTATGGCACCGTCTGAGGAAGAAGAGATAGTCTCTGACGAAGGTCACGAAGTGTTTGATATCTATGACCTCAACAGTATGAAGATTGATAAAGAAACCGCCGAAAGAGGACACGATTATTTTATGCAGAATCGTGTTGCGTACATAGAACTTAAAAACGGAAAGGGAAGAGCGATAGTGCTCGGCCCTAAACCCTATGAGATAGAATTCAACTTCGATAACGGTGACATCAGCGGACTTGTTTGTAACTGCTACTGCACCGGCACCTGCAAACACGAATTCGCAGCAATGCTCCAACTAAGAGAAACTATCGATGTTATAGGCGAGTACTATGAGAAATTGAACTGTGGCGATTACCTAGCTATCGTGAGCAAAGTGGTTTTCTATGAAAATGCAATTATCAACAAAAACCAAGGAGGTTTCACTATTGCTTAATTTTAATGTAATTAGAAGTTTTCTGATGTTTGAGAGGTCAAAAAAGAAAAGGTATATAGCGATTGGAAACAACAAGAAAACTGGGAAGATTATCCGTTTCCTGACTACAAAGGAAATCACACATATTGCGAGATTGCTTTTGAGAATAGTGACAGAGTCTTTTACTACAGAACAAGAAACCCAGAATTAAAAGTTGGTGATAAGGTGTATGTTCCTGTTGGGTATAAATACGAAACCAAGATAGGTACGATAGTCTCTATGAAAGACTACAAAGGCTCAAGAACTCCATATCCACTCGAGAAAACAAAGTACATTAAGGGTAAAGTGGAGGAGGATGAAGAATGGGATTAGGTTTGTTTTTGTTAGGTGTTCTTCTGATGGTTGCAGATGGTTGTACAGATGATAGGGAGGAAGAGGAATTCTATTATATGAACCGCCGCAGAGAAATAGAGGAAGAAAACGATAGGATTTTCGGTAGAAAAAGCCGTGGTTGACCATCAAAAGTATGACAAGTTTTTAACCTTGTTTTAATAACTAGTTGACGAAACGGATATTCTCATAAATATAGCTTTTAATGCAGATATTATGATGATTAAACATTGAACACAAAATCTAAAATAACGTTACAAAATGTGAAGGAATATCGCTGTCAGTTTGATTTTTAAAAACGACATAATGAGGCGGAAACAGAGATTAAAATATAGTATGTAAGTCTTTTGACTTGATACTGGATATATGTTAAAATGAAATATATAGACAAAGATACGCAACATTGGGTTTGAGTGTAACAGAAAGTTCTCTTAAAACAAAATGTTAGGATAAGGGGATGTTAATATAAATTATTTTGATAGCGAAGAAAAAATAATAGAATTTTTTCAAGATATTCGTAAACGTGATATTTACCTTATCTCACCGACAATTAGGACAAGAAAGGTGTTTTATTCAATATACAAAAAGAAAAAATGGAAAGAATGGGAGGGGAATTTTAAAAAATCTGATCCCCCACCCGATTTTTTCTCAAATAAAATGCAGTTGATGATGGAAGTTATGAGAATAGATGACCATGCTCATTACAATGAAGATGGAGTCTTGGTAAATCCGGTGAATCAACGAGAAAGTATGATACAAAAGCAAGTCCGTGAAAAATTCAAAGAAAAATATCCCAATATTGATTTGTCTAATGTTGATGTTTTTGTTAATGCGGTTTCAGGACTTCCTTCAATTGAAGACCACAACTATGGATTTTATTATGAAAATTTTAAAAGAGTTTTAGAAAAGCATATTAAAAATATACCATTGTATAGGAATAATCACCCGGATAAAGAACTAATTTTTTTTGTTTTTGATGAGTCAACCGCCTATGTTGTAGTGGATGACGAAAATTTTGTCAAGCAAGGTCCTATACCTTTAAAATGGTTTACCGCTCAACCTTTGTGGCATTTTTACGACAAAAAGTTTCTTGATGTTTTCAAAGAAACCGATATAGATTACTTGATTTGGTGTACTCCCTTTAAATTCTTTCATGGAGAATCAATTGTAAATCAACCCCCTAAAGTTTGTGTGTTTGATGTACGTAATCATAACTACTCGGAAAACGCAGAATATGAAGAAAAATTTATTGTTAGTTCAGAAGCTTAATTAGATGAAAAGGCCAGCAAGAAAATGCATGGCCTTTTGCCATGTAGTTGTACATTTTGTTGATTAGTTTTTGCAATTGTCCGCGATGGATATACTTAATTTAACATCGTGCTGGTTGAGCAAATTAACAATTAATAAATTACGCAATTCGGTAGAAGTTGCAAACCAAGCGAATTCGTTTGAAGTTGAAGCGTGATATGTATCTATTAACCTGTGTATATAAGTATTAGGACGATATTTGCAGAAAACCGCATAAGTGATATAATTAAATTAAGAAGGTGAGATTAGATGTTAAAGTGTACTTTTAGCGATGTTTCTGAAAGAGATATGGACTTGATGTTTATGGAGGAGTTCGTGACTTCTCAGGAGTTTCTAGATATATTTCTTTCTAAGATTGCCTTATCAGGTGCCAAGGTTGTCGAGATTGAACAATCAAAAACCGATGTCGAGCTTGGTGAATCTGATATAACTATTATTGTTGAAAAAGACGATAAAAGATACGGCTTGCTGATTGAAGATAAAATCGACGCTATTGCACAAGAAAACCAAGCAGACAGATATTTCAAAAGAGGAGATATAGGAAGAAACAAAGGAGATTATGATGAGTTCTTTGTTTTTATAGTTGCACCTCAAAAGTATCTTGAGACCGATAATGAAGCAAAGAAGTATCCTAAACAAGTTTCATATGAAGAGTGCCTTGAATACTTTTCTGCCAAGATTGACAACCGTTCACTATTTAAGAAACAGCAGATAGAACAAGCTATAACAAAGCAGAAACACGGATACATAGTAATCGAAAACGAAACTATTACGCGTTTTTGGCAAGAATATGTAGCTTATCAAAAGGCACATCACCCAAAACTCAATTTGCAGTACAATGGTGAGCCTAAAGGCCCAAGGTCGGTATGGGTGACATTCCACACAAGTGACCCGCGAATCAAGATTATACATAAGTCTGAAAAGGGATATGTTGATTTAGAATTTGCCGGACTCGGTGAAAAAACAGCAGAACTCAAAGAACTTTTGGTTGAAACAGTAGGAAAACTTTGGGACAATGGACTTTCAGTGGAGCAAACAGGAAAATCTGCAGTACTTAGAATTAAATGCACAGAGATTGACTTCAGAAAACAATTTGAAGAAGCAAAAACAGGCGTCGAAAAGGCATTCAATGAGGTCGAAAGACTTTATTCGATTCTTGATGATGTGCCTAAACGTGATTTAAAACTTTTACTAAATTAGTCGGTTTAACCTTTTCTCAACCTAAACCCAACAAACCACGTATCCCTCGGGATTTTCCGAGGGATACGTTTTTCAATATTCCATTCAACTACCTTACAACAAAATTCCGTTTATTCTCTCTTTCCCAAACGCGAGAAGGGGATACCTCGCATATTCTTACATACTCGGCATCAAGGCGTTTTATAATGCTTTCCATAGACGACAGATAACGTTCCGTTGGAAGTTGTCCCTTTTTTAATTCTTCTCGGTAAATGGCACAGTATCTTTTGAAAGATGCTGTGTCTCTGATTAGACGCATTCTTTCTTTTTTCACCGCATCGAGTTTTTCCTGAGCTAAATCCTCTCGAATGGCCGTTGCACACAACCAAATTAATACAATCAAAAATGAAATGATGTTTCTTGTTTCGTGAAGAAAGCCTAATGCCGTATAGTAGGATTCTCTAATTGCGTCAAGGTCGTCATACCTTTTCTGAAGGTCTTTGTTGAGTTTTTTGCCCAAATCGCCTCTTACAGCCCAAAACATATCGCTCATTTCACGATATTTGTTCCATAAATTAGTTCGAGTTTCCCATGTGATTTGTTCCGGAGAAGCATCACGAATTTGTTCTACCAAAGATCTAACCCCCGAAGTGACGTTAGCTTCCTTGAATTTTTGCCCGTACAGCTTTTCTTTCAGTTTTATGCCTTCTTGGTTCAGTTCCTGAAAACGAGCATTGTCACACTGATACATCAAAAACAACACGTTTTCATAAACGCCACCGGTTTCGTTTATGACAGACTCGACCGATTCTCGCACATGACTGTTTATGTGTTGTTCCAAGTTGTTTATGGTGGAACCAATTTGAAAGTTGATGTCGCTTAGTTTTTGTTCGGCTTCTGCCTTGAACGAAGCACTGCTTCGACCATTTTTTTGCCTCAACTCAGCTTTCTCTTGTTGGCTTGAAATATCTTGCAAAGCTTGGTCATAAACGTTGCAATCATCTATGTCCCAACCGCAAGCACGAAGGTGCTGGGGCATCTCTTTGTTCAGTCGTCCAAAAAACTGCAAATTGTGCACTTCTTTAGAACACAGACGACCGTCTTTTGTCATCGGTTCCCAAAACACATGAGCGTGTGGCCCTTGCTCGTCAAAGTGAATGGCAACCGACTTAACGTTGTCTTCTCCCACAATCTGTTTTAACTTTGTTATTCCGTCGTTGAGGAACTGAATTTGCTCTTCTCTCACCAGCGTAGCCATAAATGCGGCAGGAGGTTTAATTAGTGTCACACACATCTTAACGGCATCAGAACGCAAGGCTCTGCCTTTGGCATCTTTTAGCGTCGCACAGTGTGATTCCGAATAGTTGACAAGTTCCTTCGCTGTTGTGAAACCGTAATAGATGTTCGCACTGGAAAGTTCGGGATTTATATCGGGGTCACGCCCAATTCGTTCCTTTAACGCTTCTGCGGCAACGTTATAAAAATTCCCGCAATGTTTACTTTTGTTTTTTGTTGTGCTAAGTTTCAAAGATGGTATTCCTATGGTCCAACCCATAGATTTTTCACTCCTTAATAAGTATGTGCCCTCGTACTTATTGCATAAGTACTTTTAGGGCTTTTCCAAATGGCGTGGGTGCTACGCACAAGATGTTCAGCGAGCCAAAAAGGGGAGAAAGTGAATATACCTAGTCCGGAGTTCTAAAATTTTTCTAAAAAATTTCTAAAATTTGCGAATTTTGCAAAAATCAGAAGGGAAGCGGAAACTTGAAACAAAAACGTCGAGAAACCGCTTGAAAGCAGGTTTTTTGCAGGTGTTGGATAATATGATTTAATACCAAATAAAACGGCATAAAACATGCGATAAATTTCTCCAAAACCGCGTGCCGAGGGTTCGATCCCTTCTGCCCCTGCCAAAAAATCCAAGTCGAAAGACTTGGAATTTTTCATTTGTGCCGCAGGCACAACATCATTTGCGTGCAACGCACGCAACGTCATTTAGCCGAAGGCTAACATCATTCCGCCGCAAGGCGGACACAAATGAACGATGTTGCACCGTTGGTGCAAATGAAGTTGCCTTCGGCAAATGAAGTGATGCTTCGCATCAATGAAGTTGCGCTTCGCGCAAACGGAATTAGACCGGTAGTTTTGTACGCTGAAATAAAGTTGATTTTTAGCTGAAAGTATGCCATAATGTTGTTTAAAGAGGCGGTGGTATCGTGAGAGAAGATAAGCTTGGCGCTCTTTCGATGGAATTATCGGTTGAAATTTTGCAATTAACAAAGGAATTGAGATCAAGACGCGAAAATGTGATTTCAAATCAAATCGGCAGAAGCGCAACGAGCGTTTGTGCAAACATTGCCGAAAGCAAATACGCGCACGGTCGCGCCGACTTTATTGCAAAACTTGAAATTTCGCTCAAAGAAGCAAACGAAACAAGCAAATGGCTTGAAATGCTCCTGAAAAGTGAGTATATTGATGAAGCAAG
>JAZSLO010000022.1:0-26053 GCA_045535415.1 Eubacteriales bacterium | reverse complement strand
CCGTATTTTCCGGGGCAGAAATCGTGATTTCCGATAGCGTATCTTACGGGGCATGACATATTTTCACTGTTCATAACAAGATGATGTCTTGAAACACCGTCAACACCTGCAAGGTCACCCGTGTTTATGAAAAATGCGGGTTTTTGCTCCTTTACACAAGTTCTTGCAAAATCAATCCAGTCGTTGTGTCTGCTGCCTCCAATTTCAGTATCGGAGGTGTGTAAAAATGAGAAATTTTCGCCAACCTGCGCAGGCTTTACCACAAAGTCAAAATCGCCCTCGTGAGTATCAATATTAAAATACCAGTCATCGTGTCCGTTTGTCAGAATGCCGACATTTATAACATTTGCTCTTTCCCAACCCGGAAGAGAAAATTTACCTTCCTCATCAGTAAAAACAATATTCATACCGTCGCTGACAGGTACATTTGCCATTGGTTTTTTTGTGTAAAAATTCGTAACGCTTCCGTTAAACATATCTTTGCCCTCCGACAATTTTTATAATTCAAAAATATTATATAACCATTATATAATAAAGTCAATTGCAATTTGATTTTTTTAAAAATAAAACCTTAAATTTCCACATATAAAAACAAAAAGCGGGGTCACAATAATAACAGAGCACAGGAAAAGACAAAAAACCGACAGATAAAAAACAGCTATTCGGGAGTATTCTTTCCTGCCTGCTCAGAAAATAAAGCAAATTTGAAAAAGAAAATTTGCAAGTTTAATAATTTTAAAAATTTAAGGAGATTATTTATTATGAGCAACAAGAGACTCGTTCCTGAAGCAAAGGATGCTATGGATAAGTTTAAGATGGAAGCAGCAAACGAAGTAGGCGTTAACCTCAAGCAGGGTTACAACGGCGACCTTACTGCAAAGCAGGCAGGTTCTGTTGGCGGTCAGATGGTTAAAAAGATGATCGAAAACGCTGAAAACGCAATGAAGAACAACCAGTAAAGTTGTTTTTAAGTAATGGGTCCCCCGAAATATCGGGGGACTTTTCTTTTATTGAAAATTGCCGTTTTTTGCATCGCCGCGTATAAATTAAAGAAAGCGGTGTCGGGAAAATCCCGACACCGCAAAAAAACATTTAAATATGTTTAATTATGACACTCCTGCCAGTTTTCGCCCACGAGAGCCTGCGCTTCAAGCGGAACTGCAAGATTTGCCGCTGCAGACATCTGACTTTCAAGAATTTCGCAAACTCTTTGTGCATCCTCTTTTGAACATTCCACGATAAGTTCGTCGTGCACCTGTAAAATAAGCTTTGCATCAAGGTTGTTCTCGGAAAGCGCCTTGTCTACATTTATCATTGCAATTTTTATAATATCTGCCGCCGTTCCCTGAATAGGCGCATTCATCGCAACTCTTTCGCCGAACATTTTCTGCATATAAAGGCGACTTTTGAGTTCGGGGATATATCTTCTTCTTGCAAACAGCGTTGAAACATAGCCGTCCTCATACGCTTTTGCCTTTACATTATCAAGGTATTCCTTAACTTTTGGGTATCTTTCAAAATAGCGCTTTATATATTCTCCCGCCTCTTTCTTTGATACCTTTATATCTCCTGCAAGAGAAAAATCCGAAATTCCGTAAATAATTCCGAAATTTACCGCCTTTGCGCTTTTTCGCATCTCACTTGTCACCTCGTCTTCGGGCACACCGAAAACCTGCGACGCAGTCATTGTATGAATATCTCTTCCCGAAAGGAAGGTGTTTATCATTGTTTGGTCACCCGAAAGCGCCGCCATAAGACGAAGTTCTATCTGCGAATAGTCGGCATCGACAAGGACCTTTCCCTCGGACGGAACAAAAACGCGTCTTATCTCTCTGCCCTCTTTTGTCCTTATCGGAATATTTTGAAGATTTGGCTCGGCAGACGAAAGTCTTCCCGTAAGGGTAAGCGCCTGCTTGAATTTGGTGTGAAGTCTTGAATCCTCGTCAACCGCCTTCAAAAGTCCGTCAATGTATGTGCCTTTAAGTTTTGATATAAGTCGGTATTCCAAAATTTCATCAATAATCGGGGAATACTGTCGGAGTTTTTCAAGACTTTCTGCATCTGTCGAATATCCGCTCTTTGTCTTTTTGGAATGAGGCAGATTCATTTTTTCAAAAAGTATCACCGACAACTGCTTTGGCGAATTTATGTTAAATTCCTCGCCTGCCAAGGTGTAAATGCTCGCAATTCTGCTCTCAAGCGCGTTTTCGAGCCTGTTTCCGTAGTCGGACAAAGCTTTTGTGTCTATTCTGAAGCCCTCGTATTCCATTTTTGACAAAACCTTTGCCAAAGGAAATTCTATATCGTAAAGCAAACTTTCCTGACCATGTGCAATTATATCGGAAAGGCTCTCTTCTTTTAATTTTTCAATCGCCAAAACCGTCAGAAACGCTAAGTCTTCCGGATTTTGCATATCAAGACCGCCCGAACCGAATACAAGCGAAAGTCTCTCTCTGTCAACAACTCCCGAAGGGTCCTTTACATACATTGAAAGCATTACATCAAAGAATTTTGCCTCAATATCTCCCTTGCCGTTTGTGTACAGGTATACCTGATAATTTTTGACATCATACAAATTTATGCTATTGTTTTTGTTGCCCAGAAGATAAGAAAGGTTATCTGCATCAAGCGGCATTGTGTAAAGTGTGTTGTCCGTACCCTTTACATAAAGTTTTTGTGTATCAAAGTCTGCGTGAAGCGTAAACTCATTAAATTTTATGCCAGATGCACTCTCAATGCGGCAAATTTCATATGCGGAATCTTCCTGCGAAAAAAGATCTGCCTGCTGCTCTTTATCAGGCTTTAAATCAAGTCGTTTTATGAGTGAAAAGAGTTCGAGTCTCTCGCAAAGCGAGTAGAGCTTTTGCTCATCAATTCCAAGATATTTATAAGTTTCAAGATTTTTATCAACAGGTGCCTGCAAATTTATTTCGGCAAGAAAACGGCTGACATATGCCATTTCTTTTCCGTCGCAAAGTTTCTTTAAAAGTGATGGGGAAAGCGTGGCTGTTTCAAGGTTTTCATACACTCCGTCAAGACTTTTGAATCTCTGAATCAAATCAAGTGCCGTCTTTTCTCCAACGCCCTTGACACCCGGAATATTGTCCGAAGAATCGCCCATAAGTGCCTTTAATTCTATAAGCTGACGCGGCGAAAGTCCGTATTTTTCATTTATTTCGTTTTCGCCCATAACAACAGTTTCTTTTGTTGAAACATAAAGTATATTTACATTCTCCCTCACAAGCTGATAAGAGTCGCGGTCACCTGTCATAATGTATACCTGTATACCATTATCGGCGAATGTTGAAAGTGTGCCGAGAATGTCGTCTGCCTCAAAGCCCGGGCAGGTTACAATAGAGAAGCCAAGATACTTTCCTGCAAGGTGTGTATCCTCAAGCTGTTCGTGAAGTTCCTCGGGCATACCTTTGCGGTTTGCTTTATAAAAGTCACATTTTTCGTGTCTGAAAGTTGGCGCCTTTACATCAAAGGCAATCGCTGCAAAATCAGGCTTTATATCGCTGAGCGCCTTATAAAGCATATTTATAAAGCCGTATGTGGCATTGGTATTTCTTCCGTCGTGAGTTGTAAGTCCCTTTACGCCGTAAAAAGCACGGTTTATAAGGCTGTTTCCGTCAACCACAAGCATTTTCTGCATAAAATTACCTCTTTTCGTAAAAAACTTTGCCTAAATGCGTTTCTTTATGACAAAAATCTCAAAGCGTTTCTTATAATGTCCTCGGGTGTTCTTCCGTCGGCATTTGAAACCGCCTTATTTGCCTGAGGTCTTGAATATCCGAGGTTTACAAGCGCGTCCACAGCAAGTTTCTGGTTGTCATTAAGTTTTTCTTTGGATATAACGGGAACATTTGTTCCGTTTTCGTCACTACCGCTTAAATCTACATTGTTTTCAACAATAAATTTCTCAATTTTACCTTTGAGTTCAATGCAAATCTTCTGCGCCGCCTTCTGTCCGACACCCTGTGCTGCGACAATAGCTGTTGTATCATCATAAAGAATTGCCGTGCAGATTTCAGCGACATTCAAAACCGACAAAACCGCCATTGCGGCTCTTGTGCCGATGCCCGATACTGTCTGCAGAAGTTTGAACATGGCAAGTTCGTTTTTTGATATAAAGCCAAACATTTCAAATGCCGTCTGGTCGACCATTTTAACCATAGTATAAAGCTTTACATCAATGCCTGTCGCTTCGCCATCAGCACCAAGACCGCCGTTTTTAACAAGCGTATCATAAGTTGAAAGACTTATCATGGCGCTGTATCCGATACCGCCGCAATCAATAACTGCACGGTCACGATTTAATTCTTCAAGTCTTCCTCTGATATAGTACATCATAACATTATTCCTTATTCCTCAACAAAGTATTTGAGCGTTTCCTCGGGAAGTTCATCCTTTGAAATCTCAATTTCAAATGTTCCGCCAACATAGGGTGCAATATCATAAACATTAAACCACACATCCATACCGTCATCCGTAAATACCCAGCTGTCATCTGCGATTTTTGAAAGTTCGGGCATTACAAAGTTTTGCGGGTCTATCATTCCAGGGTATTTTTCATTCAATTTATCAAAGAGAAGAGTTTCTATATCGAAATCCTTGGGCAAAACCGCCTCAAAGTTGAGATGCTCTCCCGTTCTTGCATCAAAATTATATCCGAAATCCGCGTGATACGGATGAGGTCCGCCCGAATTATAATACGCTTTTTCAATAACACATACAACAGCCCCGTCATTTCTGCCTTCGTGATAAGCAGTTTCAAAGCAGAATGGGAACGAAAGTCCCGTTTGTCCCTGTGCAAGAAGCTCCATTGACATATTTTTAATTTCAGCAGCCTGTTCGTTTGCGCGTTTTTCTGCAGAAGAAAGTACAGAGGCAATTTTCTTTGCCACCTCGGAATATGTGCGGTCAAGCGCCGTAACTCTCACGGTCTGTACTTTTTTTGTAAACACAACTTCCTGTGTGTCTTTGACCGCAACGCTATCTTCAAGGTCTCTTGTTGTTATCTTATAAAGAGGCTCTTTTGTTATCTCAACAGAATTATTCGCAATCTGTCCTTTATCATCATCATTAGGTTTATTTTCGGTATTTTTACAGGAAACAAGTGCAACACAAATCACCGCAGCCAAAAGTCCTGAAAGTAGTTTTTTAATCATTTTTACCTCCGATTGTTCAAAATGTTTCACGTGAAACATTTATTTTTTATTCAAGATACTCAAGCGGTGCCTGAGTTTTTCCGTCTTTTATAAGTTCAAAATGCAAGTGTACGCCCGTTACATTTCCGGTGCTTCCCATTTCGCCGATAATTTCTCCCTGCGCAACTCTTTGTCCTTCTTTTACAAGCAATTTTGAAAAATGCGCGTATTTCGTTATTGTGCCGTCGTCGTGTAAAATTCTTATATTAAGCCCGTATCCCGAATTATCGCCCTGTGCGTATATAACCTCGCCTCCGTCCGCGGCAACAATGTCGGTTCCGTAAGGCCCTGCTATATCTACGCCTTTATGAAATTCGTGTCTTGAGCCGAGAATTCTCCAGCCATAGTCACTTGTAAATGTACCTTTTGCAGGCCAGATATATGTTCCGGTCGATTTAGTTCGTTTTTCTTCCTCTGACATAGGTCTTGTGCCTACACGCACAATTTCAGAAACCGGTGCTTTTTCGGCAGTTCTTGAAATTTCTGTTCTTGAAATTTCCTTGCCGTCGTAGAACTTTACCGCATAAGTGACAACATCTGTGCCCTTTTCTCCGTTTTTGTCAACAACCTTTTTGCCTTCAACAAGTTTATCGTCCTCAACAAATGCCGTAGTATAATCGGTTTGCACCTTTTTTTGTATGGTTTTCTCCACAACAACCTGCAAATCAACCGATACATTTTCGCCGTTCTCGTCTCCGCCAAGCTCGCTTTGAACATCGGTAACAGTTATTTTTCCGGAATCTCCTCTGATTGTAGTTCCGGTTCCTTGCATCTTTTCAAATTCTTCCTCGCTTATTTGCTCAAGGTGGAACATTTCGCGTATCTGTGCAAGGCTTTTAAACAGATTTTTTGGGTAAATCCCCGAATTTACCGACAAATTATTATAATAAGACACTTCATCAAGCTCTACACCCGAATAAAGCATATTGCGTTTTCTGATCTCAAGGCTCTCCTGAACCGACGCATCAAGCCAGCTTTTATAGGGCGAAACGCACACAAGCATTCCGTCAACATAAAGTCCGTAGCCGGCCATGACATTTTCTGATGCAATGTCCGAAAAAACATTCATAAGCTGTGCGTGATTCATCACCTCGCTCTTATTTGCAATACGCGGTTTATAGTCTATATTGCAATCGAGTTCATATGTTGCCCCGAGAAGTCTTGTTTCGGTGTCTTCAAAAGTAGTTTTCGCAAGTTCTGCCGCGCTTATGCTGTCGCACACACCTTTATATTCGCCGTTTATATACAATTCCATTCCGGGTGTAAATCCCGCAGCTTTATAGTGTATGGATACAAAGCAAAACGCCGCACTCGCCGCAATTACAACCCACATTCCTGTTTTGGCTGCAACTCTGCCAAGAAGTTTTATGGCGGTATGGCTGCTTTCAAAATTTTCACCGAAAGCTTTTACCCGACGAAGCGTGTAATGCAAATATTCGTCACCCAAATAAAGTTTTCGCTTTATTTTTGGCAAAATTTCAAGCGCCTTTACCGCAAGCGACCATTTATTGTGCTTTTTGGTGACATCCGCCGTATATTTATGCCACTCAAGCGGATGCGAGGGTATGTTTTTATATTCTTTTTTTGACTCAAGTTCGGGCTGCGTTGCAGTATATCGCTCATTGCAGTACAAATACAAAGCGTTATATGCGCTTTCTATTACAGAAAGTCCGCCCTTTCTGAAGTCTTTATATAATTTTTTACAAGAGGATTTTTGTATTTGCTGTTCGGTTTTGTGTGCAAATTCATCAAAGCTCTCGATTTGTGCCTTTTTTGAAACTCTTTTCTTTTTATTTTTATCGACAAAAAGGGTGGAGACATTCTTTTTCCGCGTGATTGCCTTCTTTGGTTTTTCCTCCGCCGTTTTTGCTGTTTTTGTTTCAGGTGTCGGTTTTTTTGGTGCTTTTTTGTTATCTGATTTGCGTTTTACCGCCTTTTCGGGCTCTTTTTTTATATTATCTGTCAATGTTTCACGTGAAACATTCTCTCGAACAGATGTTCTTTTTGGCTCTTTGAGCTCCGCGCTCTGCACATCTTGTTTCTTTTCCAGCGTCACCGACTCCTTTCTTTAGAAATTATACAATTTAGAATATGGACATTTTACTCCAGACTAAATCGTTATACATTATATACTATATTGAAGAAAAAATCAAGTGCGCCCACTGTCAAGAAGATTGCAGTTGTCTTTGCAGCAAAAAGCGAGGCGCCTTGAATTTTTTATCACAAGCACTCGGGATAGTAACAAAATTTTACATTATTAAGGTGCTTTGTGTAAAAAATTCACCAGCGGCGAAGCTTTCGGGGTGTGACGGCGAGGGGCGATGCCCCTTGCGGCGCACTTTTGGAACTTTTGCTGCGGTGCAAAAGTTCGACAACTAGCGGTCGAGCTTTGAGCCGACCGTCGAAAAGTACGAATAAAAACGCCGACGACATTAAGTCGTCGGCGCAAAATGTTAAATTTCAACCCCAATCTCTAAAAGAAGCGGCAGCGAATAAAGATACGCTTCTTTTACCTCTTTGCCCGTTATAAGCCGCACTGCCTTGCAGTAATATTCGAGCTGTTTTGAATGTCTCTCTGTCAGAACTTCCCTTGCGTTTTCCTCTGTAACCTTATCGGTTTTAAAGTCAACAACCGTGTATGTTCCGTCGGCATTTTCAAAGAAAAGGTCAACAACTCCCTGAACAAGAACCTGATGAGTGCCTTTTTGAGTCTGGGTTGCATACTCGTTTGCATCAACAAGAATATTGAATCTCTGCTCTCTGTAAACGTTTTTAGATGCCTTTATACTCTCATAAAACGGTGTTTTGAAAAAGTTTTGCAAAAGATTTATATCAAGAATTTGCCTTTGCTTTGCATCTATAAACCCATCTTCAAGCAGTCTGTCTGCCTCGTCTTTGCAGGATTTTTCGCAACTTTCATAGTTTGCAAACTGCATAAACAAATGGTGTGCAGTTCCAATCTCTGCGCCCGTAACCTTTATATCCTCTTTCATAAAATCGGGAACGGTCTTTAAATCCCTGTTTTGACTTTGCACCTTTTCCTCGTCGATAAGTCCTGTTTTAAGCATCGAGACTGTCAGTTTTGACGGGATTTTCGTCATAATTTCGTCACTGTATGTAAATGCACTCATGCCTTCAAGAGACAAAAGAAGTTCTTTGTCAACTTCAATATCATCTTCTCTCTTATCCTCTTTATTTCCCTGAATTTCATCAATAATATTCTGATATTCCTGTGCACACTCATCAGAGGAAATTACATTGACACTTGCAATTTCTTCGTCAATATCGAAAGCTCCCGAGAGAACAAGCTCGAGAAAACTTTTTCCCTGCATATAATCCCTTGAAAGCGCTAACATCTTACCTTTTTCGACAAGTTTTTGCGCCTCGCCCTTGACAGCACCCGTCACAAAAAGTCTGTCTCTTGCACGGGTGAGCGCAACATAAAGAATTCTTATTTCTTCCTCTTTTGCCCGCTTTTTTTCAAGCTCTTTGAAAAGAAGTCTGAAAGGCGTTTCAATATCGGCGTTGCCTGTTGCGCTTTTCTGGCTTTCAAGCCCCTTTACATCGCGAAGTTTCATTGCTACGCCCTCAGTGTAGGACACAATTATTCTCTCATTTTCGTCAGCGTGGTTAAAACCTCTGTTTGTGTCGGACACAAAGCATACAGGAAATTCAAGTCCCTTTGACGAATGGATTGACATTAAAGTAACACTCTGTTTTCCTGAAATTCTCTGCGCCTTTATGTCATTTTTCTCCATTGAAAAGTTTATGTAGTCAATAAAATCACCGATAAGATGGAAGGATGTATTTGTAAAATCTCTTGACATTTCATAAAGTTTCAAAAGATTCGATCTTCTTTGAAGTGCGGTCTCGGGGGTTGTGTTTTTATCAAAAACCTTTGATGCACAGACATTGATAAGGTCGCATCTTGCATAGATTTCCCATAAAACCTCGCTCGCGCTTTTACCTCTTGAAAGATTTATAAATTCTCTAAGGGTTTGCACAAATTCTTCGCACTTATCTCTTAAATTTTCATCTTTTCCCTCTAAGATATACTTTTTGACTGCAAGATAGAGTTTCAATTTTTTGTTTTGAGTCTTTATAAGGCAAATTTCGTCATCGGAAAATCCACCGACCACACTTCTCATAAATCCTGCAAGATAAATATCTCTTTCGGGATTGTCAATGCAGTTGAGGATGTTCAACGCGAGGATAATCTCCTTTTTGCCAAAGAAACTCTCACCCACATCACTCGTCACGGGAATTCCCGCCTCCGAGAAAACACTCTCATATATTTTAAGAGCACTCTTTGAACGGGTGATAACCGCAACATCCGAATAGGAATACTGTTTTCCGTCACTATCCGTGTATTCGGGATTATTTACAACTTCCTTTATCTTTTTGCAAATCATAAAGGCTTCAAACTCTTCGCTTGAAAGTCCCATCATTTCATCTTTATCAATCTGGCAAATATCAATATTGACCTTTGATATAACGGGAGAACTTTCCTGTCTTGAAAAAACAAGCGCATCACCCGAAAGGTAATCATTTCCCATAAGACGCGAAAAAATCTCGTTTGTAAAATCAATGACGCTCTCAGAACACCTGAAATTGTCCTGCATAAAGATTTTGCGTCTCAAAGAGTCAGAATCTATATCGTCAAAATCATTTCGGTATGTTTTGAAAATATCAGGTCTTGCACCGCGGAATCTGTAAATACTCTGCTTTATATCGCCAACCATAAACCTTGATTTTTCGGTATTTGTAGTATCTTCTTTGGTTGAAAGCGCATAAAAAATCAAATCCTGAAGAGCATTTACATCCTGATACTCGTCAATATAAATTTCCTTGAATTCCTTTTGCATCTGTCTTGCAAGGTCGGTTTCGACATAAGGGTTTATGCTCTCAACAAGAAGCGAGAGAGCAAAGTGTTCAACATCATTGAATTCAACAATTGATTTTGATTTTTTATACAAATCAAGCTCATAGTTGAATTTTTCAATAAGATATAACAGCTCTTTTATTATGTTTTTGCAGTCGTGAGAACATTTCTTCAAGGTTTCGCCATCTGCTTCATAAAGCGGTTTCAAAACCTTTTTTAAAGTTTCCGAAACACTCGTTCTTACGCCCTTTATTGTATCAAGTTTTTGCGTGTCGTCATAATTTCTGACGGGCGACAAGGATTTTGGCGCATATTCAAGAACACACTTTCGGGCGTTGTCATAGCTCTTTTCAAGGCTTTGGGAAATTTCCGAAAGCATTATTTCGTCATTTTTTATTGCGTCATAATATTTATTTTCGAGAATCTCGTCGCCAAGGCACAAATCAAGATTCAGTCTTGTTTTTTCTATAAGTTTTGAAACTTTATCCTTTGTGTATTCTTTAAGAATTTTACCATATGCACTTTCAAAAAAATCTTCCGATTTTTCGCCGCTTTGATACATTTCGCAAAGCATTTTTTTAAATTCTTCCGGGCTTGTCGTATTCTTTATTTTTTCGTCAAGAGAAAGAAGAATTTTGACAAAAGCCGAGTCATTTTTTGCGCCCGAAAAGGTTTCATATGCCATAATGAAACTGTTATAATGCTCTTCATCCGAAAAAGCCTCGTCAATAACCTTATTCATAAGGCGGTCTTTTATAACCTTGATTTCAGTATCATCCGCCATTCTGATTTTTGGCGAGAGGGACAATTTTTGGAAATTTTTTCTTACAAGCTCGTAGCAAAAGGCATTTATCGTGCTTATTTTTGCCGCAGGCAAAAGAGAGAGGTTTCTGAGAATCTTTTTATTATTCGGTTCTTGTCCCAATTTTTCGCAAAGCTTTGCCCTTATTCTCTGGGAAAGTTCACCCGAGGCTGCATTTGTAAAGGTAACAATAAGAAAATCCGTAATATCGCAATTATCATTTGTGTCACAAATGCGCTCAATTATTCTCTGTGTCAAAACCGCAGTTTTTCCGCTACCTGCACCTGCCGACACAAGAAGCGACGAGCCGCGCGTTTTTATTGCTCTTTCTTGTGATTTTGTATACTGCAAAGCCTTTCCTCCTCTTTTTTAAGTCAAAGGCGGCAATTTTGATAAATGTGCCGCCTTTAAAGTTTTTTATCAGTCGTCGTCCGAATTCTTTTCACGAATTACAAGTTTTATTGGAGTTCCCTCAAATCCGAACACTTCACGAAGTTTGTTTTCTATATATCTCTGATATGAGAAATGGAAAAGCTCGGCGTTATTTACGAACAAAACAAATGTAGGAGCCTTGACACCCGTCTGTGTCATATAGTAAATCTTGAGTCTCTTTCCTTTATCCGTCGGAGGCTGAACTCTTGTTGTTGCGTCATTGAGAACATCATTGAGCATACCTGTTGAAATTCTCATTGCGCTCTGGTTATTTACATAGTTTACAAGTTCATATATTCTCTCAACTCTCTGTCCTGTCTTTGCTGAAATAAACAAAACAGGAGCATAAGTCATATAAGAAAGTGCAGCATAGACATCTTTTCTGAAATTGTCCATGGTCTTTGAGTCTTTTTCAACGAGGTCCCACTTATTTATGATTATAACACTTGCTTTTCCGCTTTCGTGGGCAATACCTGCAACTCTTTCGTCCTGTGCGGTAACACCCTGTGTTGCATCAATTACAATAAGGCACACATCGGCTCTTTCAACAGCCATCTGTGCTCTTAAAATACTATATTTTTCAATACTGTCGGAAATTTTACCCGTCTTTCGAATACCCGCCGTATCAATAAAAACATATTTTCCATACTGATTTTCAACATCGGAGTCAATGGCATCTCTTGTTGTTCCCGCAATATCCGAAACAATCATTCTGTTATTTCCGATTATATGGTTTACAAGCGAGCTTTTTCCCGCATTTGGTCTTCCTATAACCGCAACCTTGATTGTGTCCTCATCCTCTTCCTCTTCTTTGATGTCGGGAAGATATTCGCACACCTTATCAAGAATATCACCTGTTCCGCTTCCGTGAACGGAAGATACAGCATACGGCTCGCCAAGTCCGAGTTCGTAAAATTCGTAAAATTCAGGCGGAACCTGGCCCACAGAGTCAACCTTGTTTACACACAAAACAACGGGTTTTGAACACTTTCTGAGCATTGATGCAATTTCTCTGTCGTCAGCCGTCACACCTGCTCTAATGTCGGTTAAGAAAAGTATAACATCCGCACTGTCAATTGCAATCTGAGCCTGCTCTTTTATATGCGACATTATAATATCGTTTGTATCAGGCTCAATACCGCCTGTATCTATCATCATCATTTTGGTGCCGCACCACTCGACTTCAAAATAAAGTCTGTCCCTTGTAACGCCGGGTGTATCCTCAACAATGGCTATTCTCTTTCCCACAACCTTGTTGAAGAAAGTGCTTTTACCAACATTTGGTCTGCCAACTATGGCAACAATCGGTTTTGACATATTTTTATTCCTTACTTAAATTTTTAATTTATTCCAAGAGCCTTATCTACAAAGTCGTATCCGTCGCACTTTGTAGGAGTAATTTTCACACCCAATTTTTGTGACAGTTCCTCAAGTGTCATATTATCAAGGAACATATCTTTTTCATATCGAAGCATTACATCAGGAATGAGAAGTTCATCCCCAAGGTCTTTATCCTTCAAGGTTTCATACAAATCCTGTCCTGTAAGTAACCCTGCAACAGTAACGCTTTTTCCGAAAAAGTTGTTTTCGGCACAGAAAACCCTATACTCAAGATTTTCAAAATTATCCTCTAAAAGTTTCGCCATACTTTTAATAAATTCAAAAGCACTCGTACCCGTAACAGATGAGACTCTTCGTTTTTCACAGAGTTTAAACTCTTCCTCTTTAAGCTGGTCTATTCTGTCAAGTGTTTCGCAAGTCTGATTTCTTATAACACCAACACCGTTATCAAGCTGAGGATAGCCTTCATAATATTCTTCGTCTGGTAAATCAAGCTCCGCCTTTAAATACCACTCGTCAGAACAGTGCACAAGAAATGTATCAAACTTTTCCTTGAACTCTTTTCTCTTTTTGTCAACAAGGTTTATTGTTTGTCTTGCGTCCTCTTTTGAAAACTCCGAAAGCTCATACAAGCCCTCTCTATGCTTTGTAAGTCCTGCGGGAACTACCGCAACACTGTCAACATACGGGTAAAATTGAGACAAGTCATCAAGTGTTCTTTCAAGTTCGTCTCCGTCATTTAAGCCTTTACACAAAACAATCTGACAGTTCATCATAATTTCGCCGTCATAGAACATCTTTAAAAACCTGAGGCTTTCACCTGCAAAACGGTTATTCATCATTTTGCACCTGAGATCAGGATTTGTTGTATGAACCGAAATATTTATAGGCGAAATTCTCATTTTGATAAGTCTCTGAACTTCAGCCTCACTCATATTCGTAAGCGTCACATAATTTCCGTAGAAAAACGACATTCTGTCATCGTCGTCCTTAAAATAAACCTGCTCGCGCATACCCTTCGGGTTCTGGTCAATAAAGCAGAAAACACATTTATTTGTGCAGGTGTGCTTTTTGTCCATAAGATAGGTTTCAAATTCAAGACCTATATCGTCATACTCGCCTTTTTTAATAACAAAATTCAAAATTTTGCCGTCGCGGTCAATCTCAATATTAAGTTTTTTCTCGGTTATATAAAACCGAAAATCAAGAACATCGTTTATGACATTTTTGTTTATGGTGACAATTTTATCACCGCTCAAAATCCCTGCCTTTTTGGAATAAGAGCCGTCACAAACTTTATATACCTTTACCGTATTTATCCCCTCCGACAAAATTCTCTGCCAAAAAAAGCAAAAAGGGAAGACTTGCTCAAAATTCGGCAAACCTTCCCTTATTCACGCTTTATTCGAGTGCGCTTTGATTAAACTTTACGCCTCTTTGCTCTCTGTGGAAATGTATTCCTTGCCGGCATATGTTCCGCAGTTCTTGCAAACTCTATGTGAAAGGATGAATGTTCCACACTTGGGGCACTTTGTCATGCCGGGGAGAGCAAGTTTCCAAACATTGCTGCGTCTCTTATCTCGTCTCGCCTTGGAGACCTTTCTCTTCGGTACTGCCATTTTTCGGCACCTCCTAAATCTTTATAATTTTAATAAACTTAATTTAATGCAAAGACTATTGTACTACTAATCCTTGAAATTGTCAAGGAGTTTTTCAAGACCCTGCAGGGTATTCTTCACTCTCTCCGGCTTACAGGAGCATGCGCCAAAGTTGAGATCGGTTCCGCACATATAGCACAGACCCTTGCAATCTTCTTTGCAAAGAATTCTCGTGTCAAGTTCCAGAAAGAACAAAGTTCTTGCCGTGTTATAAAGGTCAATAACTCCGCCTTTTGCCTCAACATAGTCAAGGCTGTCATCCTGAACCTGCTTTAAAACCGCGTATTCTTTGTTTATATCAAAAGTCTTTGTTAACTCTTTTGCACACCTTGCACATTCAGCCTCATACTGACCTTCAAGCCTTATTTCAAGCCCGATATAGCACTCGGTGTCATTTCTTCCGGCTGCCTTTTCATAGGCTCTTCCGGTCACTTTTACAGGACTCAGAAGTTTTATTTCATCGTCCCCGATTTCGTCATTTCCCATTTCAAAGGAAAATGGCATTTCCTTTTTCTCACCGCTGTATATCTTTGATATGTCAAGCGTCTTTGAAAAAGTCTGTGATTCAAAATCCTTGTTTTTCACAATTTTCCTTTCACTGCCTGTCGGCAGTCACAAATCATATTATATACTTTCGCTTTTTCTTTGTCAACAGATTTTTGACAGGTTTTGTTAATTTTTTATAAACAACAAGACCTTATACATCAAGATTGGTAACATACTTTGCGTTTTTCTGGATAAATTCGCGTCTGGGCTCTACTTTTTCACCCATAAGAAGTGAGAATGTTTCGTCTGCTCTTATTGCATCTTCAACATCAACTCTGATCAAAGTTCTTCTTTCAGGGTCCATTGTTGTTTCCCAAAGCTGTTCCTTATCCATTTCGCCAAGACCTTTATATCTTTCAGCCTCGACATTTACACCGCCAAGTTCCTCAATGTACATATCTCTCTCTTCGTCCGAGAAAGCGTATTTCTGAGTCTTGCCCTTATAAACCTTATAAAGAGGCGGCATTGCACAGAATATTCTTCCTGCTTCAACGAGAGGGCGCATATGTCTGTAAAAGAGTGTTAAAAGAAGTGTCTTTATGTGTGCGCCGTCGACATCGGCATCCGCCATAATTACAACTTTTCCGTATCTGAGCTTTTCAATATTGAATTCTTCACCTACACCGCATCCGAGTGCTATAATGATAGGCTTTATAACATCACTTGAATAAACTCTGTCAGGTCTTACCTTTTCAACATTAAGAATTTTACCACGAAGCGGCAGAATTGCCTGGAATCTGCTGTCGCGTCCGTCCTTTGCAGTACCGCCCGCAGAATCTCCTTCGACAAGGAAGATTTCAGTTTCTTCCATAACCTTACTTCTGCAGTCTGCAAGTTTTCCGGGGAGAGTTGAGCCCTCAAGCGCGTTCTTTCTTCTTGTTGTTTCTCTTGCCTTTCTTGCAGCCTCTCTTGCTCTTGCTGCCTGAAGAGCCTTTTCAAGAATTGTCTTTCCGACTGAAGGATTTTCTTCAAGGAATGTGCCGAGTTTTTCTTTTATAAGCGCTTCAACAAAGGGCTTTACTTCGGGATTTCCGAGTTTACTCTTTGTCTGTCCTTCAAACTGTGCTTCGGGAAGCTTTACGCTGACAATAGCACAAATACCTTCTCTTGAGTCATCACCCGTAAGGTTCTTGTCATCTTTCTTCAAAATACCGTGGCTTCTTCCGTAGTCGTTAAGCACCTTTGTGAGTGCATTTTTAAAGCCGACCTCGTGCATACCGCCTTCGATAGTATTGATATTATTTGCAAAAGTTATGAGTGTTTCATTATACGATGCATTATACTGAAATGCAATTTCACACGACAAGTCGCCGCTTCTTCCTGCGATATAAACAACCTCATCATGAAGCATTGTTGTATGCTTTTTGCCGTTAAGAAATTCAACGAAAGTTCTTATACCGCCCTCAAAGCACAAAACTGCGTGTTTTTTATGTTCGCCAAAGTCTTTGGGGACATTCTTTTCAAGAGAGAGTGCATCCACTTCTTCGCTTTCATCAGGCTCTGCGAATGCATCAATTTCAGCCTCATCCGAAATTTCCTCGCCCATTCCCTCATTTCCTGTGATTTCAGGAACATTTTCCTCCGGAATTTCACGAAGGTCAACAAGTTCAATTTCAAGGCCTGCATTAAGAAATGCCTGCTCGCGAAGTCTTGTAAGTACTGTATGATAATCAAATACAAGTTCATCAAAAATCTTATCGTCGGGCTTGAATCTTACATAAAGACCGTGCTGGTCTGTTTCGCCGACATCTTCGAGAGGTCTTGTTACAATACCTCTTTCAAAACGCTCAGTGCACTTTCTGCCGTCATGGCAGTTTACAACCTCTGTCCACTCTGAAAGCGCATTAACAACAGATGCACCAACGCCGTGAAGACCGCCTGAAATTTTATATCCGTCACCGCCGAATTTACCACCCGCATGAAGCACTGTGAATACAACTTCGAGTGTGGGTATTCCCATTTTTGGGTGAATACCTGACGGAATTCCTCTACCGTTATCCTGAACGGACACGGAATTATCATCGTGAAGTGTTACGGTTATTTTGTTACAAATACCGGCAAGAGCCTCGTCGATAGAGTTATCCACAATTTCATAAATAAGGTGGTGAAGACCTCTTGCGGAAGTCGAGCCGATATACATACCCGGTCTCTTTCTAACCGCCTCAAGTCCTTCAAGAACCTGAATCTGACTGTCATCATATTTCTGCATTGATTCCTGTGCATCGACAGCCGTCTCGTTTTCACCGATTTCCTCAATTTTTAAGCCCTGCTCTTTTTCGTCAAACATAAAGCGTTTCTCCTTATTTGAACTTATCTGAAAGTTATATATCAACTATTATTACAGATGTTTTGATTGTCTTTTCCATCTGCCGTGTATTGCGCTCGTTGAAAGCGTTGTTATATATACGACTTCTTTTCTTCCTTTGACTGTCAGCACAAAGGATTTTGGAAGGTCGTTTCCAACCATAACGCTTCTTCCCATTTTTTCTCTGCTTTGTAAAAAGCGTTTTGTGTCGGTCTTTGTAGTTGTTGCATCAAGGTCAAAAACCCCAAGCACGTCTTCTTTCGGAAGAATGTGAACACCGCCGATATTTATAAGCGGATTATTCTTTGTCTTCTCCAAAGTTTCATCACTCCGATACAAATCTGCCGCCATCGACATTTATAAAGTTTATATTTTCAACATCCGGCACCTGTGTTTTATCGCAACAGCTTATTATTGTCTGTCTGTCACGCAAAAGCGTCGAAAGTCTTTTTCTTCTGCCTGCATCAAGTTCCGAATACAAATCGTCAAGCAAAAATACCGGGTACTCACCGCAAAGTTTTTTAATAATCTCGCCCTCGGAAAGTTTGAGTGCAAGTGCCGCACTTCTCTGTTGCCCCTGAGAGCCAAAAGACTTTGCCAAAGTTGACTGAACAAAATCCCTCTCCTCGTCACCATCAAAATTTTCGTGCATAAGACTCAGATTCTTTGTTTTTTCGTCAACATTCTCACCATGCCCCGCAATAAACAAAAGCATATCGTCTCTGTGTGGCCCTGAAAAAGTTCTTCCGAGCGAAATATCCCTGTCAAAAGTGTTTTTATACTTTTCAAAGAGAAGTCTTGCACACTCTTTGTTGTCAGACATATCAAAATCGCCCGAGAAAGTCACATACTTTGAAACAAGGGTCTCTCTTCCGCCCGACAAATTTGAATACATTTGACTTCCAATCTCACTCAAAAGAAGTGAAAAAGCGTGTCTTTGCTTTATTATAACGCTCCCCGCATCTGCCAGCATTTGCGACAAAACTTCAAGATACGCGTCATCCCTCTTAACAACTGAATATTTCACATCCCGAAGATAAGCATTTCTCTGCGACAAAAGATTTTCATATCTTTTAAGGCTTTTTATATATGCAGGTTTTATCTGGCAAAGAGCAGCGTCTATAAGATGCCGTCTCCATACGGGCGCACCCTTTATGAGTTCAAGATGGTCGGGCGTAAACAAAACCGCCCTGAAAACACCTAAAAACTCCGAAAGCTTTGACACGGAATTTGTATCAATGCTCATTTGTCTTACAAAATCGTTTTCCTGCCTTTTGTAGACAACTCCCATATTTCTTAAAACGCCGTTTTTCTCAAAGCATATATCGACTCTTGCACCATCTTTGCCGAAACTTACAAGTTCCTTTTCCTTTAACGTGCGAAAACTTCTTCCTCCGGCAAAAAGGTAAAGCGCTTCAAGAGTGTTTGTCTTGCCCTGCGCGTTTGCGCCATAAAGAACATTTATACCGTCGGAAAAATAAACTTTTTCGTTTTTGATGTTTCTGAAATTTACAGCCGTCAGACTTTTTAAAATCATAATTCGTTACATCCCGAGTTGCCTTTTATCATTGTTGACAAAAGAAACTTCGGAAGGCTCATCATTCTGCCGATTCTTGACGGTTGGCACAAAAGTCTGTAAAACCACTCAAGATTAGTCTTTATGAAAAATTCGGGCGCTCTCTTTGCAGTTCCGGCAAAAATATTAACTGTTCCGCCAAGACCTCCTGCAAAAGATACCTGTAATTTTTCTTTATTGTCGTGAATAAATTTTTCCTGTTTCGGACTTCCAAGGCAAACAAACAAAATTTTCGCACCTGATTTATTTATATCTTCAACAATCGCATCCGTATCCTCATCAGAGAAAAATCCGTCGCGATAACCGCTTATCACAAGGTCAGGATACTGCTCTTTGAGTTTATCTGCCGCAATGCCAGCAACACATTTTTCGCCATTTTCGCCTTTTGCGCCGCCGAAGATATATATTCCGTGTCCCTCATCATTTGCGTATTCCACAATTTTCTTTGCCATTTCAACGCCCGGCACACGCTCTTTAAGAGGAGTCTTTAAAATTTTTGATGCATATATTATCCCGATTCCGTCAGGGATAATAAGTTCAGCATTGTTTAAAACATCATAAAAAGATTCGTCTTTTTTGCAGTTCTGCACAATTTCGGGGTTTGGTGTGAACATTGCAGAGCAAGCGTCTGTCTCAATCATTTTTTTTGCAATATCAAAAGCCTCGTCAAAAGTTACATTATCAAAAAACACACCTCTGACATTTACTTTTGCATCTTCACTCTGCATCAAATACCACCCCTTTGCATCAAAAAAATACTGCAATTTTGTCTTTTGCAAACACTTACACTTATACACACAATATAATACCACAAAACGCCCCAAAAGTAAAGAGATTTTTGCATTTTTTAGGCCTTTTTTTGCAAACTTTTTTACATATTTTTATTATTAACCCAAAAATGCCACATTATTTTCATGCGTTTTGGAATATTTTAAAAAAGAGTCGAATATCAATGTAACAAACAAAGAAATCGGACAAACGGAGGAAAAGCACATGGTTAACCCTTTCGCTTTATATGAAGATATACAAGAGAGAACAAACGGCGAAATTTACATAGGTGTTGTAGGCCCTGTCAGAAGCGGAAAAAGTACATTTATAAAGAGATTTATGGACACTCTTGTAGTTCCCGCAATAAGCGATGAATACAGCAAAGAGAGAACCGTTGATTCACTTCCCCAGAGCAGCGGCGGAAGAACGGTGATGACAACAGAGCCAAAATTTGTGCCCGAAAGCGCCCAGGAAATAACGCTCGGCGACAAGGCAACCCTTAAAATCAAAATGATTGACTGTGTCGGATACCTTATTCCGGGTGCTATGGGAATCAACGAAGACGGTGTTGAAAGAATGGTGTCAACCCCATGGTCAAGTCAGGAAATACCTTTTGAAAAGGCTGCAGAAATAGGCACAAAAAAGGTTATAAGCGAGCACTCTACAATCGGAATTCTTGTTACCAGCGACGGAAGTATCGGCGATATTGAAAGAAGTGCATACATAGACGCGGAAAACCGAGTTGCAAGGGAACTTAAAGAACAAAACAAGCCCTTTATAATAGTTCTCAATTCTTCAAATCCCCAGAGCGAGACATCGCGGGAACTTGCACTCGAACTTGAAAAAACGCACGGGGTTCCCGTAGCACTTGTAAGTTGTCTTGAACTTGACAAAGAGGATATTGACAAGATACTTGAACTTGTGCTTTATGAATTTCCTCTGCGCGAAATAAGAGTGTCAATGCCATCTTGGGTTGAGGCTCTTCCGAATGACCATCTTTTAAAGAAAAAGGTGTATGAAGGCACTTTTGAAAGAGCAGGACTTGTTACAAAAACAGGCGATGTTCTGCAAGTATTTTCTGATGTTTCAGAGGAAGAATTCGGCACAAGTCTTGAGGTTTCCGGCACAAATCCTGCAAGCGGAAGCGCCTTTATAAATGTCAATGTTCCAAGAAATCTTTTCTATAAAATCCTTGGCGACGAAACGGGTTTTGACATTCCTGACGACGCGCAGCTTATTAAAATTATGACATCACTTTCCGAGGCGAAGCACAAATACGATAAATTTTCAGATGCGCTGCGTCAGGTCGAAGATACAGGCTACGGAATTGTAACTCCCGGCATTGAAGATTTGACACTTGAAGAACCGGAAATTGTAAAACAGGCAGGAAGCTACGGCGTAAAGCTGCGTGCCTCCGCCCCCTCGATTCATATGATCAAAGCAAATATAAAAGCCGAGGTAAATCCCATTGTCGGCAGTGAAAAGCAGTCTGAGGATATGGTGAAATTCCTTCTCAAAGAGTTTGAAGAGGACCCGACAAAAATCTGGGAGTCAAATATGTTCGGCAAAACGCTTTACGAACTTGTGGGAGAGGGCTTGCATTCAAAGCTCTCACATATGCCGTATGAGGCGCAGATGAAGCTCGCAGATACTCTCCAGAAAATTATAAATGAAGGTTCAAACGGTCTTATCTGCATACTTTTATAATATCAAAAGCAGTTGCCCAAAACGATGGCGGGCAACTGCCTTTTCGTATTTGGAAAAAACAGGAAACAAACAAATTTTAAAAAGACTTGACACAATGTGCAAGATATTATACAATATATAATTGTATAGGTGTAATATTTCCTTTTTTACATAAAAGTATATCAGGAGGTTAAAATGAAAAAAAGATTTCTTGCATTATTGCTTGTAGCTCTTGTATTTGTTTTCAGTGTAACATCGGGAGCGTTTAATCCGCAGCCTGTCATTACTGAATCTTTCGCCGAACTTTCGGGCGAGGAAACAGGAACTGATGTATCAGATCTTATCCCCGGAGCAAGTCAGGATGCACCCTTTGAAAGCGGTGACGGAACAATTGATTCTCCGTACATAATATCAACTGCAGCACATCTTGTAAACGCATCAAGCCTCATTTCAAAAGGCAATGCAAATACTTTCTTTGAATTAAAGAACGACATTGACCTTGGCGGTGTTGAATGGACACCAATAGGCTCCGCGCTTCGTCCGTATTCGGGCACTTTTGACGGAAAAGGCTATTGCATCAAAAACTTCAAAATAACAACATCTCACGAATACTGCGGTCTTTTTGGGTACACAAAAAACGCAACAATTAAAAACCTTGAAGTAACGCAGGTTGTTATCGACATTGAAAATGCAACTCTTCCGGCAAATTCAAAAAACCTTTATGCAGGACTTGTGGCAGGTCAGGTTTCAGGTGACAGCGCAGCTTTGTCAACTATCGGTGTAAGCAATGTTTATGCGCAGGGAACCATTGAAATTTCTTCCGCAAGCGTAAGTATTCGCTGCGGCGGTATTGCAGGCGATATAACATCAAACAAGACAAGTGTTCAGATAAACAACTCTCATACCGATGTGACCATTAACATTGCATCAAGCAAAAAGAGCGTATATGCCGGCGGTATTGCTGGAAATATATATGTAGATAAAGAATCCGATGCACACATAAACAACTGCTACTCACTCGGAACTTACACTGCAAGCGGTGCTGTAAATACCTACGGTGGCGGTATTGCAGGCTATATGTCATCCTTCGGTGGTGAATGGTCCAACTGGATGAGCGAGGACGAAGTTTTTCTTTACGATGAAACCGACTATGTTATAACAAATTCTTTTACGGCATCGGATGTAAGTGTTACAGGCAAATCCACAACAGGTGCCGGAAAAATATACGGTGACAAGAACGAATACTGCGACATAAAGTCGTGCGCTTTTCTTGAAACTCAAACAGTAACAAAGAATTCTTCTTCAGTAAGTGCAAATCAGTCCGCACAGAGTGCCACAAAGCAAAACCTTTCGTCACAGGCTTATCTTGAAGATAATCTTTCTTTTGACTTTGATATCTGGACAGCACTTGACAACGACTATCCTGTGCTTTACCCTCAAGTTGCACCTCCTGTTTCAATAATATATGGCGACATAAACGGCGATACATTCATCAACATAAAAGATGCTATAATGCTATCTCAGTTCCTTGCCGAAACAATAACCCTTACTGACAGCCAGAAGGCTTGTGCAAATGTATATAAAGCCGACGACAAAGACAACTCCGACAACATAAACATAAAAGACGCAATTCTTCTTTCACAGTTCCTTGCTGATATGGATGTTGAGCTTGGCAAATAATTAAATATACAAATTAAAAAATCCGGTCTTTCGACCGGATTTTTTATTTTTGTTCTTTTAAGAAAGCGACACTGTAAGTGTTATTGTCTTTGTGTTTGTGCCGTCGGATATTTCAATTGTAACAACCTTTTGTGTATCACCAAGTTCAATTTCCGAAGAGTACTTTCCGCTTGCAACAGTCTTTCCGTCAATCTTTATCTGTGCCGATGAGTACTGTGCATCAACACATACCTTGAATGTGTCTGTTTTTCCGATTACCACGTGTGCGGTATTTCCGGAAATATCAGCCTCCTGAACGTATTTCCCGCTTACAAGAATCTTTTCTATTCCAAGCTTATCAACAACTGCCTGTGTTCTTATGTTCTGTGTGAGAGTTACTGCCTCGTCGTCACCGTCACATACAAATTCTGTTATAACAGTATACGCTGTATCAGGCTGGAGTCCTTCAATTTCTACTGTCTCTTCTCTGCCCTTTGAAAGAAGAATGTTTGTGATAACAGTCTTTGTTTCGCCTGACTCAATGTTCTTATACTTAACAGTGAGTTTTCCGTCAGCAAAAGCACTTGCAACAAGCGTTACAGAAGTTTCTGTCGGATTTTCAAGAGTCATATCAAACGCGCTCTTTGTTGTGATATTGAGAGTCTTTTCAACGGATTTTCCGGAAGTTCCTGTCACATACGCCTTGATTGTATATGCTGTGTCGGGAGAAAGTCCTGAAAGTGTAACTGTCTTTTGAATGCCGGCTGTTACTGATACATTATCACTTACCGCAGAGCCACTCTTTGGTGTTGCTGTTATATAAAGAGTTCCTGTTGTATCCGAAAGAACCGTGAAGGTTGTACTTGTCGAACCTGTCTGTGCGATTTCAAATGTTGAAATTGCAGGTGCACCGTTTCCTGTCTTGAAGCTTATCGACTTTGAAGGAACAACCTTGTCGTTTTCATATCTGAACTTATTTGATGTGATCTTAACAGTATATGAGGTGTTAAGTGCAAGTGTTTCCTTGGGGGTGAGGGTTACTGTCTTTCCGTCGGAACTTACAGTATAAGTTACATCAACAACTGTTGAACCCTTCTTGAGCTGAATGTTCTCTGCAAGATAAGCTGTTGTAACCGCACCGCCGCCGTATCTGTATATCTTTTCAGGGAACTTAATCTTTATATCCGTTGCGGTTGAAACGCCTGTTGCTCTGTTTTCGGGTGTAAACTCTATATCCGAGCTTGTGGCGGATTCGGTTGTGAATGCTGCCGATGCACCTGTATTTGTAACATCGTCGCCTCCCATGAGAGAGCCTTCAACAACAACTATTCTGTACTGTGTATTTCCTTCAAGTTCTTCGTCGGGTTTTATAACAAATGACTGCTTATCGCTTGAGAGAGTTACTGAGAAAGGAACAAGGCTTTCAAAGTTTCCGTCTTCGTCATTCTTGTGAAGTTCCACTACATTATTTGCAACATAACTTGTTGTAATGTTTTCGCCCTTGAGAGTGTAAACAGGTTCGTCGAAGGATATTTCAATCTTTGTGTCAACCTCAACATCTTCCTGCATATCATACGGGTCAAAGGATGGAACAAGAACGTTTGCTGTTGTAAAGTACGCAGTCTGTGCTGAATTGTACTTACCTGTACTGTTATAAACGCATCTGTTCTTTACTACGATATAATACTTGATTCCGGGAATGAGTTCATCATTCGGAATAAGTGTTATAAGGCCCGTATCTGCATCAACTGTAAGTTCACACTTTATAACTGTTCCCGTGCTTGAATTTCTTCTAAGCGTTACAAATTCTTTTTCTACAAGATACTCTGCCGTAACGGGAGTTCTTGTTGAAGAAGATGCTGCTGTGTAAAGTTTTTCGTCAAATGCAATTGAGATATGTGTTGTTGTGGGAACAGAGCCTTGCGCGTTTGAAGGCGTTACAACGGGAGCCATAAGAGCCGCTGTTGTAAAGTATGATGTAAACTTATCGTTTATCACACCGCTTGTATTCATAAGCGTTGAATCGTTTACGATAACATAATACCTTGTGCTCTTTTCGAGAGGTTCATCGGGAGTTATCGTAACGGTCTTCTTATCAGAGCTTATCGCCGCTGTGAAGTCAATTGCTGTTCCGTTTGCACTTGATTTTCTTATTTCAAGAACTGCGCCCATAAGATACGACGCTGTTACATTTCCGCCTGTGCTCTTTGTTACAGGTGTCGGGAACTCAACTGTAATCTGCGTGTTTGCAGATATGCCCGTCGCCGCATTTGCGGGAGTTATAACGGGAAGATATGTATTTGATGTTGTAAAGTAAGATGTACTCTTGGGGACTGCATTTCCGTCTTTGTCTGCAATCACTCCCGAAAGAACTATAACATAATACTTTGTGTTTGCTTCAAGATTTTCGTTTGGTGTGATTGTGATAATCTTGTTTGATGAAATGCTTGCATCAAAGGCTACTTTTGAACCTGTCGCCGAGTCTTTGCGAAGCTCAACAACATTTGATGCAATATAGGATGATGTAAGTGTGCTTCCGCTTGTGCGGTATACCGCAGTCGGGAATGTGATTTTAATCTTTGCATCAACCTCAACATCTGTTTCTGCCTTTTCGGGATAGAAGATTACGTCTGATGCACTTATGTCATCATCCGATGCAGTTGTGAAGTAAGAGCTTATCTTGGGGCTTATATTACCCTTGTTGTCTCTGAACACGCCCTCTGCTACCTGAATAAAGTACTTTGTTCCTTTAGAAAGGTCAGAGAGAGGTGTTATAACTATTGCCTTTGCGTTGAGAAGTCTTACATCAACATTTACTTTAGCGCCCGAGCTTGTAGTCTTTCTGACAATCACATTGTCTTCAAGGTAACTTTGAGTCACCTGATTTCCGTCTTTATCATAAAGCTGTGTTCCAAACGTAAGAGTAATTGAGGTCGCAACACTGACACCGTTCTTTGCGTTTTCAGGAGATACGGACGGAGCTGCGATATAGTTTTTATCCTCATCTTCTTCGGGTACATTTGTACCTTCACCGATTATCTTATCGGGAGCAGTCTGATATGTAACACCGGACACCTCGTTCTGTGCCTGCTTTATTTTGCCAAGGCCTGTGAAGGATGCTTTTGCCTTTACAAGAGCATTTTCAACTGTTACATCCTGCGAAAGCATTACCACAGCTCCTGCCGCAG
>JAZSLO010000041.1:0-2393 GCA_045535415.1 Eubacteriales bacterium | reverse complement strand
TACCCCTTCGGCGATTACATACACCCTGCTGGTGATTACATGCCAATCCTTCGGATTGGATAAAAAAATCCGGGAATATAATTCTCGGATTTTTTTGGTGGGGAGGACAGGGCTCGAACCTATGACCCTCTGCTTGTAAGGCAGATGCTCTCCCAGCTGAGCTAACCCCCCGTATTAAATTAAACCTGCCTTGCGGCAACGAAAGTATAATATCACACAAGGCAGGTTTTGTCAAGTCTTTTTTTGATTAAATTTCAAAAAATATTGAAATTAGTCAAATTTCTTATATTTTCCGTCCTTTACAAGCGCACCGATTGCGTCAACAACTGACTGCTTGTCTTCTTTATAGGTAACACCATACCACTTGTCGTCAGCTCTGAGAACTTTAACTTTTTCGCCCTTTGTCTTTATAAGTTCGCCGACAACCGAGGGAAGAAGAAATTCGCTCTTCATTTCAGTGCCCTTTTCTTTTAAGAACTCTACAAACTTTTCGTCAAGTGTGTCAAAAATTGTAGGTTCAAAGCCCCACATATTCATTGAAACGATTGTATCTGCAGGATAATCGTTGTGGAAAGGAATTTCGTGAGTTTCAACAACATCTGTAAGATATCCGTTTTCAACCTGACAGATACCTCTTGAAACTGTTCCGTTTTCTGTAACTGTGTTTGAAAGCTTGTATCCTACGCAGCACATTTCGCTGCTTTCTTCAAAATGCTTTTTGAGTTCAACATATCCGCCCTTGCCGTAGTAGTCATCAGAGTTGATAACTGCAAAAGGTGTATTTACAAGGTTCTTTGCGCTGAGGACTGCCTGACCTGTTCCCCAGGGCTTCACTCTTCCTTCAGGAACACTAAAGCCTTCAGGAATGTTTGCAAGTTCCTGAAAAGCATAATCAACATCAACCATCTTTTCAATGCGCTTTCCAATAATTTCTCTGAAATCCTTTTCGATTTCCTTCTTGATTACAAATACCGCCTTGTTAAAGCCTGCTTCAAGAGCATCGTAAACCGAGTATTCAAGAATAACTTCTCCGTGAGGTCCAACAGGTTCAATCTGCTTTAATCCTCCGAATCTTGAGCCCATACCTGCTGCCATTACAAGCAGTGTCATATCCTTTGCCATAATAATTTTCCTTTCTTCAGCTTTTATTTTATTATTGCAACTTTAATATTTTCATTTTCTTCATAAACTTTTATTCCGGAAATTTTACTGTCATATCCCGAAATTATAAGCTGTGCCGCTTTGTCTTCAATTTCCGTCTGAACGCATCTTCTGAGGTTTCTTGCGCCATACTTTATTGAATAAGACTTCTTTGCAAGAAGTCTTGCCGCCTCGTCCGTACACTCAAATGCAATATTCTTTTGCGAGAGACTCTCCGCAAGTTCGCCGAGCATAATTTTTGCAATCTCGACAAAGTTTTCTTCCGATAATTGATTGAAGGTTATAACCTCATCAATTCTGTTTATAAACTCGGGACGAAGGAATGTCGAAAGTGCCTTATTTGTCTTATCCTCACTTGCCTCGTGAGATGACTTTGAAAATCCTGCGGAATTTGAAATTCCGTATGAGCCTGCATTTGTTGTCATTATGATAATGGTATTGCAGAAATCAACCTGTTTTCCGTGAGCATCTGTTATTCTTCCATCATCAAGAATCTGCAAAAGCACATTTAATACATCGGGATGTGCCTTTTCAATTTCGTCAAACAGAACAACGCAGTAAGGTCTTCTTCTTATCTTTTCGGTAAGCTGTCCCGCCTCGTCATATCCCACATATCCGGGAGGTGCGCCTATAATTCTCGATACCGAATGCTTTTCCATAAATTCCGACATATCAAGTCTTATAAGAGCCTCGGGCGAATCAAACAAATCATTTGCCAAAGTCTTTACAAGCTCTGTCTTTCCGACACCCGTAGGTCCTGCGAAAATAAATGATACAGGCTTTATTTTTGTATAAATTCCGGCTCTTGAACGCTTAATTGCTCTTGCAACAGCACTCACTGCCGTATCCTGACCTATAATGCGCTTCTTTAGTCTTTCTTCAAGTTTATCAATTCGTATAAACTCGTTTTCGTTTATACTGCTTGCAGGGATTCCCGTCCATATTTCGACAACTTTCGCAAGGTGTTCGGGAAGTAATATTACATTTTCCCTCTCTTTTGAATACTTTTCAAAATCTGCCTTGTATTTTATCTCGTTTGTCTTTGCATCTGCAAGTTCTTTGTAGTACTGCTCTGTTGCCGCAGAATCTTCGGCACTGGGTACATTCGCTTCAAGATATTCTTTCTTTTCGACAGCCTCATCGAGCATCGACTTTGAATAATCCGCATTGAAAATTGTCTCGTCTTTTAATGCAAGAAAACTTGCCGCCTCGTCAAGAAGGTCAATCGCCTT
>JAZSLO010000165.1:0-1667 GCA_045535415.1 Eubacteriales bacterium | reverse complement strand
GCGAACATATTGAGATTACCACCGACATTTTGCGAGAATTGGGCTGTAAGGGCGACAACATCATCACCGTAATGAACAAGTGCGACAAGGCTGAAAACGTTTTTGACCTGATTTCTATGAGCAAGACCGTTATGATTAGCGCATTAAAAGGTATTAACCTTGATTTACTCTTAAAAGAAATCGAAAAAACACTTGAACTGAAAAGCGTGACACTTGATTTGCTCATTCCGTTTTCAAAGGGTGCATTGGTGAATAATATACGTAATTCGGGTAAAATTCTCTCGGAAGATTTTACAAATGAAGGTACAAAAATATCCGCAATTCTGCCATCAGACGAAGCGGATAAGTATAAGGAATATATTAAATAAACCAAAAAGGACTATGAACAAATTTCATAGTCCTAATTTTTATGCTATTCTGCGAAAATACCGAATTTTCCCAAATCTATCGAGCCGTCGGCTTGAAATTCTACGCCCTCTTTTTCAAGAAGTTCGCGTTGAGTTTCGCCACCGCCGAAAGCGAAAGCCGTTGCCACCCTACCCTCGCGGTTCACTACTCTGTGGCAAGGAATAGTTGCGGGGGCGGGGTTGTTGTGCAATGCGTAGCCCACTACCCTCGCCCACCGCGGATTGCCCGCAAGCATAGCCACCTGACCGTAAGTCGCCACATGACCTTTAGGGATATTCTTCACAACCTCATAAATCTTTTCAAATACAGTCAAAATCTCAACCCCATTACTCAACTGCTTTTATTATACCAGCTTTTTGAGAAAATTAACATAATTTTATTTCATTATATTTTTTCACTCTACTATTCGTAGGTTGACTAGTCCGTGCAAATGTTTATAATTTATTTATACAGTTCAAGGGAGAAAAAGCAATGAACACTTATGTAACAGGCACTACAATAAAAAAATTACGCGAGTCAAAGGGGCTTACACAGTTACAGCTTGCCGATATAATCGGGGTCAGCAGTAAAACCGTTTCAAAATGGGAAACAGGCAAAGGTCTGCCCGATATTTCTTTGGTTGAGCCTTTAAGTCAGGCTCTTGGAGTTTCGGTAATGGAGCTTATGTCGGGTGAAACAATAATCAACAAAAATATTTCATCAAATATCCTTTTTTCAAAGTTTTATGTCTGCCCCATTTGTGGCAATGCAATTCACACCACAGGCGAAGCGGTAATAAGTTGTTGCGGTGTTCCCCTGCCCCCTCTTGAAGCCGAAGAAACCGATGAAAACCACACAATAAGCATTGAAAATGTTGAAGATGAAAAGTTTATCAGTGTCAATCACTCAATGACAAAAACTCATTATATTTCTTTTATTGCCTATGTTACTTCTGACAAAATCCACTTTGTAAAACTTTATCCCGAGGGAAATGCAGAAACAAGACTGCAATTCCGCGGTAGAGGATTTCTTTACATCTACTGCAACAAGCACGGACTTATGAAAAAGAGAGTGTAAGTCAGGGCGATTCTCGAATCGCCCGAATAAATCAAAATAAATTCTTTTTTACTATTGACAAATAAAATAAAATAGTATATACTATCAAGGCTGACAAAAAAGTACATACTTCGGGGTGTAGCGCAGATGGTAGCGCGCTTGCTTTGGGAGCAAGATGCCGCAGGTTCGACAAGTCGGAGGCCAAGCGGTCTTAGGAAGACAAA
>JAZSLO010000119.1:0-6128 GCA_045535415.1 Eubacteriales bacterium | reverse complement strand
TCTTGGTTTTGCATAAAAGCCTTCAGTATATGCCTTTGAAACTATTTTTATAAGATTTTTATACCCGAGCTCACTTTTACAAAGCAAAACAAGATGCGAATAGGATTTATTATTTATTCTTTCCTTTTCAAATCTTGACTTTGGCGCTACATATATTTCACATCCGATTATGGGCTTTATTCCGTTTTTCTTTAAGGTTTTATAAAACTCAACACAGCCGAACATAACGCCATGGTCGGTTATGGCAAGGCTATCCATCCCCGCTGATTTTAAAGCATCGGGAATATCTTTTATTCTGCAAGCACCGTCTAAGAGACTGTATTCACTATGAAAGTGAAGATGCACAAAATTTTTATTTTCCACTTTGTCATAACCTCCTTTTGTTTTATTTTCTTAATTTTTGCTTTGCGACAACTTTATTAATTTATCAAGTCTGTGATTGAGGCAGGATTTTGAAATGGGCGGTGTATGTAAATCTGCAAGAGCACTGAGTGACAGGTCGGGATTTTCAAGTTTGAGTCTTGCACTTTCCTTGATTTTTTCATCAAGTTTTTCAAGTTTTCCCGAGGTTTTGAGTCTTTTTATTGCACAAAGCACCTTTTTTGATGCATCAGCCGTTTTCTGCATATTTGCATACTCGCAGTTTGTGACTCTGTTACAGTTATTACGAACCTGTTTTTCAAGTTGTGCATTTAAAAAATCAAAAGCATTCTTTTGCGCCCCGATATAGCTTAAAAATTCAAAAATGCTATCCCCGTTTTTAAAGTACAGAGCATACGAATCACGGCGTCTGCTCTTTTTAGGCTCAAATCCGCACTCTTTTAAAAATATAAAAAGTTCATCACTCGATGGCTCATTTGAAAGTCTGTATTCAAGATGATTACTCTTATCGGGATTTGACACTGTTCCGCAAAGCACAAATAGTCCCGCCAAAAATGCCCTCTTACAGTCCTCACACTTAAAAAGGCTTTTATCTATAAGCACATTTTCTTCCAAAAAGTTTTTTGCAAATTTTCTTGAAATTTTACAGCACTTTTTTTCGGGTTTTGATGACACAAGGGCAGATTTTATTTTGGACGAAAAAGTCGCCTCTTTATTATTTTGCATCATAATTTCAAATACTCCCCGTCAGGTGACAAAAACAAGATTTCACTTTCAAGCAAAACACCCGTTTTTTCTTTTACTATTCTCCTTACATTTGCCATAAGATTCATCAAATCTTTCTGCGTAGCATTTCCTTTATTCACAACAAAGCCTGCGTGCTTTTCCGAGACCTGTGCATCACCCACACTATATCCTTTAAGATTACAGTTTTCTATAAGTGCACCTGCAAAATTATCCTTTGGTCTTTTAAATGCACTTCCGCACGATGGGTATTCAAGCGGCTGTTTTTCTTTTCGTCTTCCCATAAAATCCTTTGCCATTTCAAGGCACTCGGAAGCATTTTTCTTTTGCAGAACAAATGTTGCTCCCAGTATAACAAAGCCGTTATCTTTGAAAATTGAATGTCTGTAATCAAAATTACAGTCTTTATTTGTGAGCGTTATGACATTTCCCTTATCGTCAAGTGCCTGAACGCTTTTTATCACATCACAAAGTTCTCCACCGTACGCACCTGCGTTCATATAAACACCGCCGCCGACACTTCCGGGGATACCATACGAGAATTCAAGTCCAGAATATCCCATTTTGCACATTTCAAAGGAAAGTGTTGTCAGATGCACACCACAGTTTGCAAAAACATGAACACACTCTTCATTCTCCTCCTTGATTTCCCACTTTTTCATATTGGTTGTCAAAATCACGGGAACATTTATTTTTTCAGGCAAAACAACATTTGACATATTGCCAAAAAGTACATATTTTGTGCCATTCTTTGAAAAAGTATTTAAAAGCGCGCAAAGTTCTTGTATATTCTTTGGAAGATACAATTTTTCTGCCATGCTTTTTGTTTTCATTGAGCAAAGACTTGTAAGTTCTGCGTTATTTATACATTGGGTTTCAAACACAAACATCGCACCTTTCCCGAAAAAAATCTTATTATTAGCCTATTATACACTATAATATAATTATACATATAACATTGTATCACACTTTTTTATAAAAATAAAGCGTATTTTAAAATTATTTTTTGGGATATTTTTTCCGAAGGCTCAAATAAGTTTTCACAAGCTTTTACAAAAGCTTGCGGTTTCCAAAGGCAGAGCCTTGGTCGCACTCCGCAGAGTGCGAAATCCTTTGCCTTCCTAAAGCGCAGGAGAGATGAATTTTGCCGAGAGGCAAAAGAGGAGAACCCTCGCCAGGGGTTCTCCTTTGAAAAAATTGATTTGTGTCTGTCTTGCTTAGGATTAAGGCGATTATATGCAAAATACATACTGCAACTACGGGTTGCAAAACTTCAAATATAAGTTGATTGATTTATTGGTTTGTTTAATATATAATAAAACTACAGAAACGATGAATCCAGTACCGGTACGACAAGTTCTTTTTCTGAATAAATCATTGCCACAAGCAATAGAAAGGGATAATTTATGAGTTTAGGTCAGAAAATCTACGAATTAAGGACAGCAAAAAACTTATCGCAGGATGAGCTTGCGGAAACACTTGGAATTTCACGTCAATCGGTTTCTAAGTGGGAGACTGACATTGCTACACCGGATTTTGACAATATGTTAAAGCTTTGTGATGTCTTTTGCGTGACTCTTGATGAGCTTGCTGAAAGAGAAACAAACCAACCGCCGAAAATAACAGATGAAAACAGGCTTCTTAGTTTTGATTTTACCAAAAATCAAAGCATCAAAGATTCCGGATGGAAAATTGTAAGGGCAGATTGTATTGGCACAGACAGTGCCTTGTCAATCAAATCTGTTCCCTGTGAACAAGTAAGACGTGTTCATGTTGATCCTATGATTATAAATAATAACGTTTGTTTTGATGCTACAGTTGTAACATATATACATATTCGCCTTAAAGCAGACATACCAAAATACAACTGCTGCTATGTTCAAATATATTTTAAGACCGATTCTTCACCGATATATTCTCAGGATAAAGTTCTTGGCAAAAATTATGTTCCGGGAAGTATGTGCGACTTACATATATGTACCTGTCATCCGGAATGGAAAGGCAAAATTACCGGTGTTCGTATTGACCCTGTTGAACACACCGACGGTAATATTGAGATTCAGCTTTTCGAATTGCTTTATGACGTAGGAGCGGCAAGTCTTTCCAGCTGGGATTTTACAAAGTATGATTTTTTGAAAGAGAAGGACTGGACATATCACGGTATAGAATCAATTGATACATCAAACTCTCTTTCATTTAAAATCCAAATCAAGGGAGTTGACAAAGAAATTTGCCACGACCCGCATATCGTCAAGGAAAACTTAAATTTGGATTTAAGTAATGCAAAATATATTCATGTTGTTTTTACTCCCAACTGTAAACTCAGCAAGTACAGCGAATTTATGGTAAACGGAATACTGTACAACTATCATGCAAGAATATATTTTACAACCGCAGACAGTCCTGAATGGACACAGGATAAATCGCTCCCGGTGGGCTACAATTATGCCACCGGGAAAGAGCTTGATTTGTACATCAGGGCAGACCATCACCGCTTTTGGAATGGAACTCTGACGGGACTACGCTTTGATCCTGTGGAGGGTGTTGACGGAAGCTTTGATATTAAGCTCATTGAGATTCTCGACGCAGCTCCGGTGGATAAACTAAATGGTATGCTTAGCAATCTTATTAATCAGACTATTCCCCCTATTTATGACAGAATCTCACGTGTTGAAAGTGTTTGCAGAGAACTTATGAGACGAATAGAAAACATTGAATAGCTTGTATGTAAAAACAAAATGTCTGTTAAGGGAAACCCCCGGCGAGGGTTTCCCTCTTTTTTGCCTTTGCAAAAAATTCACCTTTCCTGCGCTTTTGTGAGCACAGGTGTTTCGCAGTCTGCGGACTGCGACCAAGGCTCTGCCTTGGATCTGCAAGCTTTTGTAAAAGCTTGACAAAACTAAATTGTGCCGACGGCAAAAGACCGTCGGCACTAAATAAAAGAATCAGAATATTTTACAAAAGCATACAAGCAAGTTTAAAATAAAGTATAATTGAAATTATATCCACCGCAGTTGTAATAAGAGGAGTTGCAACAACTGCAGGGTCAAGTTTCAATTTCTGCGCCGCAGCCGGAAGTATTGCGCCAAGGCTCTTTGCAAGAAGAATTGTAAGTATCATCGAAACCGACACCACAACACCTACCATTATTTTATTCGGGTCATTTGAAAAAAGCACAATTCTTGCAAAATTTACAAGTGCAAATATAATTCCAACCGAAAGTGCTACTCTTACTTCCTTCCACAAAATGCGCCACACATCTTTTGTCTGCATTTCGCCCGTTGTGAGTCCACGGATAACGGTTGTCGTTGCCTGTGCGCCCGAATTTCCGCCTGTACCTGTAAGCATCGGCATAAAGGTTACAAGAAGCGGAATTGCCGATATTGCCGCCTCAAATTCCGACAAAATAGCACCGCTTATCATCCCTGCAAGCATAAGTACAAAAAGCCACGGAAGTCTTGCCTTTACAAGTGAAAATACGCTTGTTTTCAGATACGGCGTTTCCGTCGGCACAATCGCCGCCATCTGCTCGATATCCTTTGTTGTTTCTTCTTCGATAACGTCCACAATATCGTCGACAGTTACAATACCGACAAGTCTGTTTTCACTGTCAACTACGGGAAGTGACACAAGGTCATAGTCCGAAAAGAGTCTTACCGCCTCTTCTCTATCGTCCTTTGTCGTGATTTTAACAACACCCGTGTCCATAAGGTTTTCAATTATTTCGTCATCATCTTTACATCTTAAAACATCAGAAAGTTCGACAACGCCCTCAAGAACGCGTCTTTTATCTACAACAAAGAGGGTATATATTGTTTCCTTCTGCGAGCCGACTTTTCTTATATGTGCTATCGCCTCACCGACGGTCATCCCTGCCTTTATATCGGTATATTCACTTGTCATAATACTTCCGACACTATCCTCGGGATAGTCAAGGAATCTGTTAAGTTCGCTTCTTGTAAGAGCGCTTGCATTTTTAAGAACTCTTTTTACCACCGTTGCAGGAAGTTCTTCAAGCATATCAACCGCATCGTCAGTTGACAATTCTTCAATAAGTCTTGCAATTTCAGAGTCTGTTATTGATGTTATAAAATCCTCCTGAACATCCGCGTCAAAATAACTGAACACCTCTGCCGAGAGCTCTTTCGGGAGTGTTCTGAAAACAGGAAGTGCCTTTGAAATTTCAATTTCTGAAAGATACTCGGCGATATCAAATGGCGGCATTTCCTCTGCCACAGGTCTTATGCCCCTGAAGTTTTTTGATTCAATAAGAGAGTCCATTGTCTCTTTGAAAGTTTCAATTGTATTTTCCAAAATGTTTTTCCTCCTTTGCAAAATTTGTGTTTTGAGGAAAGTTAAATGAGAGCAAAAAAATTCCGCAAACAAGTATTTTGTCTGCGGAATAAAGATACAATTTTGCACGCAAAATCAAAGGAAAAAACACTTTTCCTTCAAAAATCTATGCACAAATCAAAAGTACACGGCAAATCACTGTGTGCTTTATATCTTTTCCGCGCCCGATTAAACTTCGCCCGCTTGCGTCCACAACAATTCGCCTGCCTTTCTCTAATTTATTCTATGTAAGTATATCACTTTTAGTTTTATCTGTCAATCACATTTTTATACTTTCACGCTTGTTCTTTAAGCGTTTTATTCATTTCATACAGAATTGTAAGCGCTTCTATGGGTGAAAGCGTATCAACATCGAGATTTTTGATTTTTTCACAAACCTCGTCATTGACATAACTTGAAAGTGCCATTGTGCCGCCAAAACCTGTGTCGGAAACATTTCCCATCTTTTGAGCGGGTGCAATATTTGTGTTTGTTTCGATATCCGAGAGAACCTCGTCTGCTCTTTTTACAATTTCCTTCGGAACACCTGCAAGTCGGGCAACTTCAATACCATAACTTCTATCTGCGGCGCCCTTTACAATTTTTCTAAGGAAAACAAGGTCTTCCCCTCTCTTTTTGGCAACGATATTATAATTGACAACACCCGAAAG
>JAZSLO010000049.1:0-4759 GCA_045535415.1 Eubacteriales bacterium | reverse complement strand
CTATCACCTCATTATAATATTTAAGATTATTGTATCACATACGTATACTTTTTTCAATATAATAAACCAAAAAAACCTCCGATTTTTTCGGAGGTTTTTTAACATTTTAAAACTTATTTACTATATCGCAAAGTGAAGCTTCGGTCAAATCGTTTATTGATACATCCGCACCCTTTGCGCCGTGAACGGAAATTGTCTTCATTCCTGCTCTATTTCCTGCCTCAATTCCTGCGTCTGCGTCTTCAACTATCGCGCAAAATTCGGGGTCAATTTCAAGCATCTGTGCCGCCTTTACAAAAACTTCAGGATCGGGTTTTGAATTTGAAATATTATTTCCGTCGGAAACCGCATCAAAGAAATTATCAAGTCCTATCTGCTTTAAAATTATAGGAGTGTTTTTACTTGACGAGCCTATTGCGACTTTGATTCCGTTTGCTCTCAAATCATCAAGAGTTTTCTTTGCACCGGGCAGAATATCATTTGGAGTGAGTTTTGTTATAAACTCCTTATAATATCCATTCTTTTTTGCAGCAAGAGCATCTTTTTCCTCATTTGTATAAGTCTTTGTTGCCCTCTCGAGAATTATTTCAAGGCTTTCCATTCTGGAAACACCGCGAAGTCGGTTATTTATCTCTTTATCAAAATAAATGCCTTCCTCATCTGCCATCTTTTTCCATGCTTCATAATGGCAGTCATCTGTTGAAACTATAACACCGTCAAGGTCAAATATTACCGCTTTTATCATATCTATATCCTCTTTCAATTAAAGGCTAACGCAAAGAGCATTGTTTGAATCAACAAGCATTTCTTCGCCTCTGAATATTACTTTTACATCGTTTTTCGACGAAGTTGTGAGAGTATACTTTTCATTTGTGAGATTTACAGTGAACTTTTCACCCTTATACATAAAGTTAAACTGCACACTTTCCCACCAGGGCATCATATGGGGATTCATTTCAATCTTATCCTCTCTGCACACAATACCTGCAATTCCTCTGAATACTGCATACCACGCACCAACAAGACATCCCGAATGTACGCCCTGCCATCCGCAATGGTGAATATCATATACATCAATATATGAAGTTTCGATAAGATAATTATACGCCGAAAGCATTCTTCCGTTATCGGCAGCACAAATAGAGTGAGGTGCAAACGAGAGGGACGACGATGATTCGCACATCTTTTCGTAGTAATCCCAGTTGCCTGCATAGTTTGTGCCTGTCATATCAAGGTTAAGATAGCTGTAAAGAAGCATTACATCAGGCTGCTTTATAACCTGGCTCTTATGGTAAAGTCCCGAGGATTTCATCTGGAAGCTCTTTGCGTTGCTTCCGCCTGCTTCTTCAAGAGTACGGCTCAAATCAAAATATCCGTCAAACTGAGGAATCATACCGCCCTTTTCGAGAGGCAAAAACATCTTGTCTGCGATTTCGGAATAATCTGACGAAATTCCGAGCATCTTATTATATTCAGTAGCCTTTGTGAGAACAAATTTTACAAGATAGTTTGTATAAGCATCATTATCGACATAAGGATGATGCTCGTCTGTTCCCGTAACTCTCTTAATTACATACTTCTCGCCGTCAAATTCAACTCTCGACTTCCAGTATTCGCAAAGTTCGTTTATAACTTTGATACCGTAGTTTTCAAGAAATTCCTTATCACCTGTCACTGTATAATAGTGGATAATTCCAAAGGCAATATCGGCATTTATATGTATCTGCATAAACGGATGTCTTGCGTATTCCCAAACTCTTTCATCACCCTCAACAGATGAGCAGAACGCATATTTTGCGCCCTTAAAGCCTGCTTCAAGTGCGTTTTGCTTTGATTTTTCAAGTCTGTCGTATCTATACATCAAAGCCTTTTTTGCACTTTCGGGATCAGTATAAATAAATATCGGAATCTGATATATTTCGCAGTCCCACCAAACGAAATTGTTGTACTTTTCGCCGGTTAAGCCCTTTGCCGAAAGGCTATGAAGTGAGTCATTTCTCGCAATGGAAATTGCAGAATGGTAATTTGCAAATCTAACGCCTGCATCCGCCTTTTCGTCACCCGAAATCTTCATGTCAAAGCCGTCAAAGTACTTTCCGTAAACTTCCATATGCTTTTTATAAAGTTCATCATAAGACGCATTTTCAAAAGCAGGTTTTGTCACATCCTCTTCTCTTGAAGATGCTATATATACTGCCTTCTCTATGCTTACTGTCTTTGCTTTTTTGGATTTATATTCTGCACTCGAATAAACAAGTCCGTCCTTTATTTCACCATTAAATGTTGCCTTTGCACCGACAATATTTGTAACAGTTGAAGTGCAAGTTTCATATCCGTACTTTTTGCCCATATTCATTCTGACAAAGCACTTATTACTATCAGCGTTTTGCTCTATAACAGTTGCAACCTTCTGTCCGCAGGTCTTGACTCTTGTGTCAATACCCGACATTACAGTTATATTCTTTGTATGGTTTACAGGAGTTACATCAACCTTCAAAGCATAAATATGGTCATTGTCAAATGACGAAAATCTTTCAAACACAAAATCGGTAACATCGCCTTTAGAGTTTTCCCAGCGAACACGTCTTACAAGGCGTGCTGTGCTCATTTCAAGGTATCTTTCCCACTCTAAAATTTTACCTTCCCACGGATAGAATGTTTCACCGTCAACAGATATTCTCACAAGAAGAAAATCCGCATTATTTATAATACTGTCCTGATATTCAAAGTGCTTTAATTTATCCTCGTCGATATAATATTTTTTCATATATTCGTTATCGGCAAAAGGCTCCATAACCTCAATAATTTCGTCGATGACGCCTCTTATATATGCACCCTGAATTCTTATAGAGCTGTATTCCTCAAAGCTTCCTCTTACACCGATATAGCCGTTACCCGTTGTAAAAAGCGAGGCATTAAGCGATTCTTCCTCAATTTTATAGGATGTTTCAATAAACTTTTGCGATGTTGCTTTTAACATAACAATCTCCTTAAATTTGGACTTTATGATTTATAACACAAATACATTATATAACATAAGTTTCCACAAATCAAGAAAAATTTTCTATATTATTCGACTAAGATTTTGGACTTTTCGAGCGCAAAGGGCGAAAAGTGAAAAAGTAAAAATCCCGCACTTTCGTGCGGGATTTTTGGCTGGGACGGTTGGACTCGAACCAACGAAATGGCGGAGTCAAAGTCCGCTGCCTTACCACTTGGCTACGCCCCAATATTTTGTTTTCGGACTTTGCTATTATATACCAAAAAACACTATATGTCAAGTATCATTTTGCAAAAGTATGCGACAAAATATTGCATTATACTTTTATTTCTGCTATACTGTTTACATCTCATTTAAAGGTGGGTTTTTATGAAGTTTATTATTGACAGATTTGAAGGCGATTTTGCCGTAGTCCAGTTACAAAGCGGCAAAATGTGCAACATTCCCAAAATACTTATTCCTGATGCCAACGAGGGTGATGTTATTGACATCCATATTGACAAGGAAGAAACTCAAAAGAGAAAAGACAACATTTCAAAAAAATTCAATTCCCTTTTTGACAACTGAGAGGGCACTTTATGGACACTAAAAACTCAAAATCAGGGCTTTTATTCCTTATATCCTCAATGTTTATCTTCGGAACTATCGGAATTTTTGTAAAATTCCTTCCCTTTTCATCAGGATTTATTGCTACATTCCGTGGATATGCAGGATTTTTATTTATAGCATTATTTATGATTATTACAAAGCAAAAACCAGACATTTATGCAATAAAAAGAAACTTTTTGATTCTTCTTATTTCAGGTGCACTTATCGGTTTTAACTGGATTCTGCTTTTTGAAGCCTACAACTACACAACTATCACAAATGCAACGCTTTGCTATTATTTCCAGCCTGTATTTGTACTTATGCTTTCACCTTTTTTACTTAAAGAAAAATTTACTTTCAAAAAACTTATATGTGTAATACTTTCGCTTTGCGGAATGATATTTATATCACTTCCCATTGACAAAAACTTTTTTTCATCATCTCAGGCAAAAGGAATTATTCTCGGTCTTGGTGCGGCACTTCTTTATGCGCTTGTAATTATTTTAAATAAAAAATTAAAGGACATAGGCCCCTTTGAAACAACATCACTTCAGCTTTTATTTGCAGCCATTGCCGCAACTCCATACACACTTTTGACAGAAAATGTTTCCTCACTCAAATTTACTCTGTCGGCAACAGTTTTGCTCTTATGTATAGGTCTTATACACACCGGTGTTGCCTACACACTATATTTTTCGTCAATAAAGAAAGTTAGTGCACAGACAGTTGCAATTTTCAGTTATACTGACCCTGCGATTGCAATTATTCTGTCTTCTCTCATTTTGACAGACGTATTCACGCTTTACACTCTTTGCGGAACGATACTCATTTTGGGCTCTGCAATTTTCTGTTCTATTGAAAAGAATAAATGAGTTTTATCACAAATATAAATGCACGGAATTTTCCGTGCATTTTATTTTTTTATTCAACTGTTACGGGAAAGCTTTCCTCGATTTTCTTTGGCATTTTATAAGTGGGAACAATCTCGTGAATAAGAGTTCTTATATCACAGTCATCATTATACATTTCAATTTTCATTTCATCAAGCTTTGACATAAACCATATATCGTCAAACACAAGAGGATTTCCAATATGTATAAGGTGGTTTTCGGTTTCTCGAAGTCCCTCTTCATCCATAAGCATTTCTTCAAAAAGTTTTTCGCCGGGACG
>JAZSLO010000014.1:0-3061 GCA_045535415.1 Eubacteriales bacterium | reverse complement strand
TCGCCTTTAACATTGAGAGCAAAAAGATTTTTTTCATCATACTTTTTATCTGTTGAAAAACTTATAAACTTTTCAAAATTCTCACTTGCAAATATAGGTGTTCCCGCCGCAACCTGACCGAGAACGGGCACTGAATACTCATTTGCTTTGAGTTTAACCTTGGTTTCATCTTCGGCTATAATCATTGTTCTGCTCTTGCCGTTTTCTCTTATGATATAACCTTTACTTGCAAGGCGTTCTATGTACATATGTGCGCTTGATGTTGACTTCATATTAAGGTCTGCACATATTTCACGAACAGACGGTGCATACCCCATCTGCGCTATTTTCTCTCTTAAATAATCAAGAACTCTCTGTTCCTTTGGCTTTAACGGAGTCATTTACCTTTCCTCTTTTCTAAACAAACATTTGTTTTTTATTTAATTATATCAACAAATTCTCGATTTGTCAAACAAAATAATAAAAAAAGCCGGAATTTTTTATTCCGGCCTCTTTTTGCTATAAAATTTATCAAAAAATCAGATTTTTGCCTGAGTTTCACAGTAAAGGCATCTGTAAACCTTATTTTCTTTATCTGTGAGCTTAAAAACGTGGTCGAGTTCCTGCTCAACGGTTGTTATACATCTTGGGTTTTTGCACTTTATAACATTTGTGAGAAGTTCAGGCATTGGAACGCTCTTTTTTTCGCAAAGCTTTCCATCCTTTATGATATTTATTGTCGCATTGGGGTCAACATAGCCTATGACATCAAGGTTCAAATCAAGACTTCCGTCTATTTTTATTATATCCTTTTTGCCCATCTTCTTGCTATGCACATTTTTAATTATTGCAACGGAACACGGAAGAGCATCAAGATTCAAGAGGTCATAAAGGCGCATTGCACTTCCCGCTTTTATATGGTCAATTACAACACCATTTGTTATGGAATCTATATTCATGCGTTTTCCACCTCCGACAAAAGTTTCAAAATAAGTGCCATTCTCATATATTTTCCGTAAAGCACCTGTTTGAAATAGCACGCCCTCTCGTCTTTATCAATGGCAACGCTTATTTCATTGACTCTCGGAAGCGGATGCATTATGCACAAATCTTTTTTAGCGTTTTCGAGTTTTTCGGGTGTCAGAATATAACTATCCTTAAGTCTTAAATATTCTTCTTCATTGAAAAATCTTTCTCTCTGAACTCTTGTCATATAAAGAATATCTAAGTCAGGCATTACTTCTTCAAGATTTGTTGTCTGCACATATTCAATACCGTTTTTCTTTAAAACATCCTTCTTTATATAGCTTGGAAGTTTCAATTCTTCGGGTGATATAAGCACAAACTTTATGTTCTTATATCTTGCAAGTGCGCTAATTAAAGAATGAACTGTTCTTCCGAACTTCAAGTCTCCGCAAAAGCCGACAGTTAAGTTTTCAAGTCTTCCCTTTTCCTTATATATTGTCATAAGGTCAGCCAGAGTTTGCGTTGGATGGTTATGTCCGCCGTCACCTGCGTTTATTACGGGAACTGTTGCATTCATTGATGCAACAAGAGGTGCGCCCTCTTTGAAATGGCGCATTGCGATAATATCAGCATAACAGCTCATAACCTTTGCCGTATCTGCAATACTTTCGCCCTTTGCCGCAGACGAGCCTGACGGCTCTGAAAAACCGAGAACATTTCCGCCAAGTTCCATCATCGCTGCCTCAAAGCTAAGGCGCGTTCTTGTGCTCGGCTCATAGAAAAGTGTTGCAAGTTTTTTGCCTTTACACTTATCGGAATACTTTTTAGGGTTTTCCATTATATCGCAGGCAACATCGAGAAGTTCTCTCAGCTCCTGCTCTGTAAAATCGAGAATGTCAATAAGGCTTCTCATTTTATGCCTTCTTTCCTATCCAGCTTTCGTCTGAGGGGTTGTTTCTGAATGCTATCAGACGCTGAACATCTTCTTCTTTAATATATCCTTCATCTGCCGCTACCTGTGCTATAACATCAAAGTTTGTAAGAGAAACATTCTTTACATTCGCTTCTTCAAGTCTTGTAAGTCCTTTTTTCATACCATAAGTGAAGATACTTACAATTCCGAGAACCTCAGCGCCGGCTTCTCTGAGTACATTTACAACTTCGATAACGCTTCCGCCTGTTGAAATAAGGTCTTCAACTACAACAACCTTCTGTCCCTTTTCAAGTTTTCCTTCAATCTGGTTCTGTCTGCCGTGGTCTTTTGCACCTGAACGAACATAACCCATTGGCATATCAAGAATATGTGCTGTAATTGCCGCATGTGCAATACCTGCAGTTGATGTTCCCATAAGAACCTCAGCGTCAGGATAGTTTTCCTTTATAAGTTTTGCAAGTCCGTTTTCAACATCATTTCTAACTTTAGGTGCTGTAAGAGTGAGTCTGTTATCACAGTAAACAGGGCTCTTTATTCCGCTTGCCCATGTGAAAGGCTCTTCGGGACGGAAAAATACCGCCTTTATTGAAAGTAAATCTTTTGCAATAAGTTTTTCCATTTTTATTTTCCTCCGTTTTTCTTTTATTTTAGCCAACAAATTCTGCAACGCATCTCTTATATGCCGCAACCGGGTCGTCTGCCGCAGTTATAGGTCTTCCTACTACTATATAGTCTGAACCTATCTTTTTAGCCTCAGCGGGTGTCATAACTCTCTTCTGGTCGCCGACATCACCGTCTGCAAATCTTACACCCGGTGTTACTGTCACAAAGTTTTCGCCGCAAATCTCGTGCACTTTTCCTGCTTCAAGAGGTGAGCACACAACACCATCAAGTCCTGCCTCTTTTGCATTGTGTGCATAGTGCATTACAACCTTATCAATAGGCTATAGAGTTATGTCCTAAAATGATAATTCTTCTCTTTTCTAGCCAATAATCTTTTACGAGTTTAACCGTGTAATCGCATTTTTCTATGTTTGACTTTTTCTCAACGTCCTTTTCATTTTCACCAACGAAGAAGGCGTAGTTTTCGCCGTCAATTTCCATACAAGTAATAGGAATTGCGTGATTAAGTCGGAGGCCAAGCGGTCTTAGGAAGACAAAATTTGTATTCAACTCCTTGGC
>JAZSLO010000215.1:0-2048 GCA_045535415.1 Eubacteriales bacterium | reverse complement strand
TTTGTCTTCCTAAGCCCGCTTGGCCTCCGACTTTTTCTGACTATATTATATCAGAAAAGCAGAGATTTCTCAAATGTGCGATAAAGTCGCAGGTTCAAGTCCAAAAGGCTCGAAAAAAGTTGCAATGGTGGAAGGGTGCTGTCTTTTTACAAGTCGGATCGTAGCCATGTCGTTCTGTGATGATATCACATTTCTTACTTCTTGTAGCAACGGCATAGCAGATCATCATTTCAATATACATTTTCTCCTCCTGTTGGTTGAATATACGGAAAACAAAAAAGCCGACCTTATTTCTGCTTCATTCGTGGTCATAAAGTTGGCTTCATGTTAACCGTATGTAATTAAGCTTCAAGAGCATCGAGCAGGTGGAGTATGAGATGGGAGGTTGCTCTGTTGTCGATCCCATTTGCCTTTTGTTTGAGTCTCTTTGCATTGAGAGCATCGATTGCAACTCGGAGTTCAAAGGGGGTGAGTTTTAGTCTGCGAACCATCGCGTATCCGTTTTTCATCGGTAAGTCCTCGCTTTCCTTCTTTCTGTCTATATTATATCAGAAAAGCAGAGATTTCTCAAATGTGCGAAAATGTCACAGGTTCAAGTCCATAAGGTTCGGAAAAGGTTGCAAAAAAAGAAAGGTCAAAAAACTGCCCTAAAAAACCGAAAAAGCCTTGTAAAACAAGGCTTTTGGGCGTAGGTTGCATTTTTGACCTATGAGGATGAGTGAGCACAACAATTTTGAACTTTTATTTTTAGTTTTCACAGTGCCATTCCCGAGAATAGTAAGTTTGTGAAAGATACTCTGCGGCAATTGTTGGCACACAAAGTTCTGTCTTATCCAAATTCTTTGTTGATTGAAATTTACCGCCTTGCGGAATTACACACCAGCCAGATGTGTTTTCAAACACTGCCTCCGAAAGACTTGTACACTGTGAAAAAGCGCTCTCACCAATAAAGTTCACCGTTTCGGGTATAACCACGGAAGTTAAATCATCACAATAATATGCAGCAAATGCGGAAATGGAGGTAACGCCATCCGGTATAACAAGATCGATCTTTTCATCTGATACGCAAAATTTCAAAAATGTTTTACCATCTTTACTGTAAAGATTTCCGTCAATGGCACGATAGGTTGGGTTGTTTTCATCTATAGAAATTCCTTGCAAACTATTGCAGAACATTATTGCATCATGCGGAAATTCAGTTACCGTAGCAGGAAGTACAATGTTTTTTAGAAATTCACAGTGGGAAAAAGCACTTTTATGGACAACAGAAACGCCCTCGGGAATTATAAACTCAGTCTGCGCTTTTCCAGGTGTATAAAAAACAAGTTCACTTTTGTCTTTACTAAAAAGATTTCCGTCTATGGAACAATAGTATTCGTTTTGGGGATCGACAATGATTTCTCTTAACGAGTTACAGCTCTCAAAAGGTGCACCTGCTATATAATTTACACTCTTTGGAATATTAACACTCTCAAGTTTGTTACAGTCAAAAAACGCACTTGCAACAATTCTTTCAATGCTTTCGGGAATTGTCACACTTCGTAGAATATCACTGCTTCGAAAAGCCCAAACGCTTATTTCCGTAACGGGAAGCCCTTTGTATTCCGACGGTATTACTACATCAACCATTTCCCAATTATCTTCCAATGTTTTATAGGCTATATTGGAGCCGGTTACTCTGTAAGAGGTTTTATCCTCGTTTAACTCGTATTCCAAATACACTTTTTCAGATGTCATTTTAGGAAAAGAACATGAAGTGGTCACTGCACTTATACTCAAAATGATACAACAACTTAATATCAAACACAATTTTTTCACAGATACACCGCCTTTCTTTAAATTAATTATATCACAAAACTGGTAATATTTCAACATCATTTTCCAAATCACAAGTCACAGGTTCAAGTCCATAAGGTCGAGAAAAAGGTGCAATGGTGAAAAGAGGGTTATTTTTTACCCCTAAAAAAACGAAAAGTCTTTGATTTTCAAGGGCTTTTGTGTTAGTGTGCAAAATTGTTGCAGCAATATGGCTCACCTTGTTGGACTTG
>JAZSLO010000059.1:0-1596 GCA_045535415.1 Eubacteriales bacterium | reverse complement strand
CATGGGTGGTCTCGAGGCACTCGGACTTGATACTTCTATGATTGAAGGTATGCTTGATAACGAAATCGTAAACTTCTTCGCAAATATGTACATCGGCTACGTAGGTGAAGTTGAAGAGACAACAGCTCCCACAACTGCTCCCACAACAAAGAAGCCTGCTGTTGTTACAACAGAGACTCCCAAAACCGGTGATACTTCAGCAGTTATTGCTGCTATCGCTACAATTTCAGTAGCTTCTGCAGCTGCATTTGTTTGCCTTAAGAAGAAGGAAAACTAATTTGTTATCACTTTTGTTTTAACTTTTTTAAAAAAGCTAGTACAAAGGACCGTTATGGAGACATAACGGTCTTTCTTTTCAGTTTGTAGCATTGTTTTGTTTGCCACCCGCTTCTTTAAAGAAAGCGCATCTTCCCCACCGCTATGTTCTATTGAGCTTTTTTGTGGGGTTGTTGTATTTTGGGAAGTGCATCTTTCCCACCCCTCTATTCTACTGAGCTTTTACCGTGTGCTCGCCTATGCGGCGGGCACTTACTTTTGTGTCTTGTGACAAAAGTAAGCAAAAACACGCTTTGTGCAGGACATCCGTAAGCAATAAAAATTATCGCCGTACCTTTAATATATCTTTTACTCAGTAGTCATTTCTGCTCACCGTGGCTCAGGAAAACAGATATTGGCAAATCGATAATTTTTAATATTACTACAGTTATTTCTGCCGACAGTCGGGCGTGTAAAGCTCTGTTTAAGGGTACGTTTGTGGACTTAAATCGCTTGAACCGATGAATCGGTTCTTGATCGCTCTTCCTGCTTTTAATAAAATTCTACCGTACACAGTGCAATTGAGTACTACTTTCTTTTTCGTTGTGCTTAATGAAAGAGGTGCATAAAATGTTTGAACCCCACATCTTTGTTTAATTGTACAATCTTAACGGAAGTCTCTTTCTGAAAGCACCGCGTAGCGTTCTGCGAATGTCGGACTACCTGTACCTTGAAATGAACTACGAAAAGCAGACGAGAAGACTCTTTATAAATGACATGGGCATAGCGGACTCAAATGAATGAGGTGGTTTTAAATTGAGTTGTCCGTACCCGAGTATCTGTTTAGCAGACGGTAGCAATGCGAAAAATTACCGATAAGTAAAACTTCATTTCTTTAACCACGGTGAGAAGAAATGACTACTGAGCAAAAGATATTAAAAAGGTACGGCGGTAATTTTGCAGCCCTGCGGCTAATTCCACACCAAGCGTGTTTTTGCTTACTTTTGTCACAAGACACAAAAGTAAGTGCCCGCCGCACAGGCGAGCACTCTGTAAAAGCTTAGTGGGATATAGAAGCGGGAAAGATGTTCTTTCCAAAATAAAACAATACCAACAACAGCCTTGATTTTAATATTTCGGTAAAAACCATTCAAAAGTATCAACAATGAACTCTCTTACCGGTTCGGCAGGAATGCTCATTTCAAATTCAACGCCCTCAAATGAATTCTGTAAGCTGAAAATCAAAGCTACAAAACCCAGCACTAATAAAAGTGTGATTATAAGAATTACAAGCAAAACAGTTAAAATAATCTTTTTTAGTTTTTTCTTATCCATCAGATC
>JAZSLO010000193.1:0-2538 GCA_045535415.1 Eubacteriales bacterium | reverse complement strand
CTATAGAGTAACAATTCTTTTCCATTCCAAATCGGAAGATACATTAAAATGTATAGTGATGGGGCAATTATAGACAAAAACAAAATAATACCTTGCCCTGATATTCTTTTCATACTTATTCTCCCTCCGTCAAATTCAAGTTTATCGAATTGGTATCATTATATCACAATAATGTGAATAAATAAAGAGAACGGCACGAAAAGCAATTTTCGTGCCGTTCTATCGCTTAAATGAGGTCTTTTTCAATACTTTCAGCCATCTTAGCTTTATACTCCTTGAAGATGTGAGTATAAATGTCAGAAGTTATAGCCGTATTACAATGTCCAAGGTGCTCAGAAATAGCTTTGACGTCAAATCCGTTGAAAAACAAAAAGCCCTGCCAAAACAGAGCTTTTTGTATATCGAAATAATAAATTATCTCTTGGTGAACTGTGAGGGCGTAAAGAAAACAGTCTGGGGGACTGTTTTCAGCCCGAACGCCAAAGCGATGCTTTGGCGGCCTCGGTTACGAGGCGGGATAATGAAAAGACACCCTCTGATCCCCAAAAAAGAGATGGCACCCATCAAATGATGGATGCCAAATAAACAACCCTGTGGGTGTCTTTTCGTTATCTCTTGGAGAAATAAGAACGCTGTTTTGTAGTGTTTTATAGCGTTTTGAAAAGTCCGATATTATAAGGCTTTTCCTTGATTATTGTATCATAACTTTTTGTAAATTGCAATAGCCTTTTGTATTTTCGGACATCAAAAGGACATCACGGACATCAATTTCCATTCAGTTTTAAGGAAATCAAATCAGCAACTTTTGCCTTTGAGCTTTTCAGAACATCTGCATATACATTCGCTGTGGTTGATACATCTGAATGACCGAGCAACTCACTAACGATTTTTAAGTCAATACCGCTGTTTATCAAAAGCGTTGCGTTGCAATGGCGTAAACTATGCAGGGATATAAAATCAAAGTCCGTACCTTTTACAAATCGTCTGAATTGTGTGTTAAGTCCTGACCTGTCAACATAATTTCCGCTTTCAGATGTGAATACCATTTCAGGATATTTGTAGAGCTTGCCGAGATTTTTTAGCTTTTCGTCATTATGTTTCTTTTGCTCTATGAATATTTCAGCCAATATATCAGATAAAGCAATGTATCTGTTGCTTGTTGCTGTTTTCGGTGGTTGTAGCCAATGCTTACCGCCTACATCTGTCAAGGTGTTTTCAATGTGTATTGTCCTGTTCTCAAAGTCTATATCTTGCCAACGGAGAGCCAAACACTCACCTGAACGCATACCTGTAAATAACAATACTTTAATAATGCGATTGAACTGTGTGTTATCCTCAACCATTTTTAACAAGTCTTTTGCTTGATTTTCGTCAAGGAAAGGCTTGTTTTCTTTCGGTGTTTCTGCTTTCGGTAATATAACAGCCTTTGTGCAGGGCGTTTCTTTGATGAAGCCTTGCTCCACAGCACGAGCAAACACACTTTGCAAAATAACATATACTTTGCGACAGGTTGCAGGCTGATATGTGCGTGTTTTGAAAAAGGCTGTAATCTTTGCAGGGGTGAAATCCTTTAATTTCATATTTCCCAATTCAGGCAATAAGTGATTTTTTATTTGTCCCTCATAAGTATAAGCCGTAATCGGTTTTAACTTATTCTTTGCGTAGTTGTCTATGTACCATTCAGCCAATTCAGAGAAACGCATATTTTCGTTTAACGAGGACAGCCCTCTGCATTTACGCTCAAATTCAACAGCAAATTCCTGTGCGAGCTTTTCAGCTTTTTTCGGTGTGGTATTTTCAGGCGGTTTGTATGTGGTTGTTTTTCTGATTTTCTTTCCATTCACATCAAGACCGAGAGAAACAACTATCTGAAAAGTGTTTCCACGCTTATTTATTGTTGCCATTATTTTCCACCGTCCTCAATCGTTCATCTCTGCACATTTCCTCTATAATATCCGTAAATGTTTTTGAAATATACCAAAGTTGAGCCGTTTGCATATCAATAAACTCTATCGCTTGATTAACCTTGTTTTCATTCAATGATATTGCTTCCCATTTTGAAAAACCTAATATTTTTGAAATGTTCGACAACAGACATTCTGAATTATCAGCCTCAATTATCAAAGATATATATTCAGTCCAAAATCTACGGTAATCATCACAGCTTTTCCAAGATACAATTTTTTCAACTGCTTTTGGACTTAAACCTGTAAAGTCGCAGGTAATATTAAGGCTTTCGTCAACTTCTTTGTTTTGTCCTGTCAATAAATAGTCGGTTGTTACATTGAAAAACTCTGCAATTTTAACTACTGTTTCAGCGTTCGGTTGCGTTGAGCCGTCCTGATATTGTGAAACTGCTTGTCTTGAAACGCCTATATAATCAGCTACCGCTTTTATTGTAGTGTTTTTGCGTTCAATAAGTTTTCTTAAAGTAACAGGAAAATGCTTGTTGTAGTTGTCAATAGAATTTACTTTCTTCATATAAAATCGCTCCTTATGTTATAAAAACTTGCGATTGAAAAACTTTGTCATTTTCTC
>JAZSLO010000045.1:0-6980 GCA_045535415.1 Eubacteriales bacterium | reverse complement strand
AAAAGGGGTATACTGTATATAATAAAAGAAAATGGGAGGAATTTTGAAATGACAGAGATAACAAAAGATACAATAATCGGCGATATTCTTGATATAGCTCCTGAAACAGCACCGCTTTTTTTGGAAATCGGAATGCATTGTCTCGGCTGTCCCTCTGCAAGAGGAGAAACAGTTGAAATGGCTTGTGCCGTTCACGGTGTTGACGCTGACGAGCTTTGCGAAAAGCTTAACGCTTTTATAGCAGAGAATAAGTAATGAGCCGAATTTTGACAAAACCGTCAGACCGGCTTTGTGCGGCGGCTGAAATTGCCGCCGCTTCTTTGTATGACAAAAGAGATGAGGATTTGGTTGCAGTTGATGTGGGATGCGACCACGCAAAACTTGCAATTTATCTTGTGCAAAGTGGGCTTTTCAAAAAAGTTTTCGCATCGGATATAAATGATGGTCCTCTTGAGAAGGCAAGACAGGCGGTAGCACAAAGAAAATTCAAATCCGAGAGCCTTGAAAATTACATTGAGGTTGTAAAGTCGGACGGTCTTTGTGAATTTGAAAACCAGAAAATTGACGCTGTTTTTATTCTTGGTATGGGCGGCGAGGTTATATCGGGAATTCTTGACAGAGCAAGTTTTATAAAAAAAGATGAGAATAAAGGAAAAATCCGATTTATTCTTCAGGCAATGACAAGTGAATATGAACTTCGCGAGTATCTTCACAAAAATGGATTTGCAATCGAGGACGAAAGACTTTGTATCGATAAGGGCAGAATATACAGTATTATGAGCGCCGTGTTTGATGGTGTTGAAAGAAGCGCAAGTAATGCCGAGTATATTCTCGGAAAGGCGAATATTGAAAAACGAGGAGACCTTTTTGAAAGCGTTCTTGAAAGAAGAATAAGAATATTTGAGAAAACTGTTTTTGACAGAAAAAAGGCAGGACTTGATACAAAAGAACAAGAAGAAATCCTGAATGAACTTTTGGCATTGAAGAAAGGATGAAAGAGTATGGTAAGAATTTGCGATATTGATAATTTTTTTAATAATTTTTGCCCCAAAGACCTTTCGGAAGAGTGGGATAATGATGGGATCATGCTTTGCAAAGATTCGCAAAAGCAAATAAAAAGTGTGCTTTGCGCGCTTGAAATCACTCCCGAGTGCGTAAATTTTGCAAAGAAGAATAAAATAGATTTGATAGTAACACATCACCCGTTTATTTTCAGACCCTTAAAAAACCTTGACGGAAACAAAACAGATTTTGAAACTTTTGAAAAACTTATAAAAAATGATATATCGGTTCTTTCGTATCACACAAGACTTGATAAGGCAAATGGCGGAGTCAATGATGTACTTGCAAAAGTAATTGGCCTTGAAAATGTTAAAGGTTTTTCCGATGACGGTCTTGGAAGAATCGGAGAACTTAAAGAAAAAATGTCATACCGTGATTTTGCAAAGCTTTTAAAGCAGAAACTTTCCTGCAAAAATATAAGAGCCTGCAAAGGCAAGGACGACATAAAGAAAGTTGCGCTTGTTGGCGGTTCGGGAAAAGACTATGTATATGACGCCCTTAAAATGGGAGCCGATGCGTTTGTAACAAGCGAAATTGTGCACCATATTTTTATTGAAATGGCAAGATGTGGACTTAGTCTTTATGACTGCGGACACTATTATACGGAAAATGTTATTGTTAAAGAACTGGCAGAGATAATAAGAGAAAATTTTGAGGGACTGAAAGTTTTAGAGTATGATGTAAAAAGTCCTTATGAATGTATTTGATTAAAGTTTAAAGGAGAAGTTTAAGTGCCTTTTGATGCAGGTGTAATGTCGGCGGTAGCAAGTGAAATTTGTAAAACCGCGACAAATGCAAGGATTGACAAAATATATCAGCCGGGCAGAGACGAAATAGTTCTCAATATAAGAACAAAAGATGCGTCAAGAAAAATTCTTTTGTCCTGCACATCGGGTATTTCAAGGGTGAGTTTTAGCCAGGGTGAGCGTGAAAACCCCTCGCTTCCTCCAATGTTCTGTATGCTTCTTCGAAAGCATCTGTCGGGCGGACACATTTTAGATGTAAGACAGCTCGGTTTTGACAGAGCGCTTGAAATTAAAATTACATCAAGCGATGAAATGGGCTTTTCTTCCGAAAAGTATCTCGTTTGCGAAATAATGGGAACTTACAGTAATGTAGTTCTCCTTGATAAAGATAAAAAGGTTATATCCGCACTTCATACAGTGCCTTTGTCTGTGAATAATAAAAGACAGGTGCTTTGCGGATTTAAGTATGAGGATATACCTCTTCAGGAGGGCAAAATAAATGCCCTTGAAGTCACAAAGGAAATGTTTCTCCAAAAACTTGAAAACGATATAAATAATGGAAAGAATGGTGCGGGGGATAAATATCTTATTTCATGCTTCTCGGGTCTGTCACCGCTTATTGCAAGAGAAATTGTTTTCAGAAGTTCAAAGGAAACGAGCACGCCCATAAGTGAAATCGATGGGGAAAAGTTGTGGTTCAACTTTAATTCGATTTATGAAAATGTAAAAAACGGTGTTTTTTCACCTTGTCTTTTGAGAGATAAAAACGGAAAAGTTCTTGATTTTTCGTTCTGCGAAATAAGACAGTACGGAATGAGCGCAGTTTGCGAAAAATATGAGAGCATAAGTACACTTCTTGATGTTTTTTACGAGCAAAAGGACAGACAGGAAAGAATAAAGCATAAAGGTCAGGATATTTTAAGACTTCTGACAAACGCACAGACAAGAATAAATAAAAAGACGGCACTTCAAAGAGAAGATTTGTCGGAATGTGCGAAAATGGACGAATGGAAGAATGTGGGCGATCTTATAACTTCCAATATGTATCTTTTGAAAAAGGGAATGCGTGAGGCACGCCTTATTGACTATACAAAAGAGGATATGCCCGAAATTCTGGTAAAACTTGACGAGAGGTATACACCCTCCCAAAACGCACAGAGTTATTATAAAAAATATAATAAGGCAAAGACGGCAAAGGTTGTTCTTTCAAAACAGATAAAAGAATCCGAAAAGGAACTTTTGTATATTGAATCGGTTTTTGAAAGCCTTGTCAAAGCCGAAACCGAGGCGGATTTGCAGGAAATAAGAAGCGAACTTTACGGACAAGGGTACGGCAAGAAGCTTGACAATATGAGAAGAAATAAATCTTCTCTTAAAAAGGACAATAAAAAGGCTGCTTTAAAGCCAAAGAAGTTCAGGACAAGTTCGGGCATTGAAGTGGTTGTCGGAAAAAACAATCTTCAAAACGATTATGTCACTTTTCATATTGCTGAAAAGGACGATTTGTGGTTCCATGTAAAAGATGCACCCGGCTCTCATGTTATAATGAAATGCGGCGCATCTGAGCCAAGTGAGAGAGATTACACAGAGTGTGCAATTATTGCGGCATACTTTTCGTCGCAAAAGGAAAAACCAAAGGCTCAGGTTGACTATACAAGAGTAAGAAACGTAAAAAAACCGTCAGGCTCAAAACCGGGATTTGTTATTTATGAAACAAATTATACCGCCTTTGTTACGGCGGATGAGGAACTCATAAAGAGCCTTGAAGTAAAATAAAACCTTGAAAGAGAGAGGAGTTTTAAAGGAAAGGAGGAGAAAAGAAAATATGGCATTTGGTTTTTTCAAAAAAAGCACAAAAAATAAAGCGAAGGCCTTTGTGGATTATGAGCATTGGTATTTTGCACTTAATAATAATTATAAATTAAGACCTGATATTGAAAAATTTTGCAATGACCTGAATGAGAGATACAATGTTACGGAACTTGTATTTTTCGGCGATTTTTCGTCTGTACCGCTAAACTCGGAAATGCATAAAATAAGAGGCTTTACAAATAAAATCGTTGAAACAAATAACGGCGGCGGACACTTTAAAAAAGATTTTACAGACTTTATAATGCTCGACCATATATACCAGAGCGCATACACGGATAAAGACATTGACACTTATATTATTTTTACCGGTGACGGACATTTTTCATCAAGTGTTCTGTTTTTAAAGAATGTATGCAAAAAGAATGTTGTGGTATACGGAATTAAAGGCGCGTTTTCGGGACAGTTAAAGCAGGCATCAAGCACGTTTTTTGAATTTCCCGATGAAAGACAACAGCTTTTACCCGTGTGCAGACTTATAATGCAAAGCCTTTATACACTTTTGCAGGAAAATAAAAGGGCAAGACCTACATTTATAAGAACAGTGTCTGCAGTCAGCGAAAAAAGCGGAATTCAGGACGAGACCGTAAGACTTGCGATGGAACTTTTGCTGAATGAAGGATATGTAAAACAGTACGAAAAGAAGATAGGGTATAAAAAAGTAAAACTAATAAAACCCGATTTCAAAAAAGCACAAAAAGATAAAATATTTAATCCCGAGAGGGCAAATTAAATTTTAGTAAAAATAAATTACAATAGAGAAAAGGAATTTGGACTTATGAAAAAGATTATGCTTGGAAATGAGGCCGTTGCAAGAGGCCTTTATGAAGCAGGATGTACTTTTGTTTCAAGTTACCCCGGAACACCAAGTACCGAGATTACTGAATTTGCGGCAAAGTACGATGAAATTTATGCAGAATGGGCACCTAATGAAAAGGTTGCAACTGAAAGCGCATATGGTGCTGCAATTGCAGGCACAAGAGCGTTTTGTGCAATGAAGCACGTAGGACTCAATGTTGCGGCAGACCCGCTTTTTGTAATGTCTTATACAGGAATTACGGGCGGTCTTGTTGTGTGCGTTGCGGATGACCCCGGAATGCACTCATCCCAGAATGAACAGGACTCTCGTCACTACGCAGTAGCAGCAAAACTTCCAATGCTCGAGCCTTCAAACTCGCAGGAATGTATTGATTTTGTAAAGCTTGCGTATGAAATTTCCGAAAAATTTGATACACCCGTTATTCTTCGTATGTCAACAAGAGTTTCACACTCACAGAGCATCGTGGAACTTTGTGACAGAAAAGAAATGGATAAGAAGATTTACGAAAAGAACCCTGCAAAGTTTATTATGGCACCTGCAAACGCAATAAAGCGCCATGTTGTTGCAGAACAGAGACTCTGCGATATGGCAGAATATGCGGAAACTTTGAGTGTTAATAAGGTAGAGTATAACGATACAAAAATCGGTATTATCTGCGCAGGAAGTACATATGTTTACGCAAGAGAAACTTTTGGCGACTCAGCTTCTTATTTGAAACTCGGTCTTGTATATCCAATGCCGACAAATCTTATAAAGGAATTTGCATCAAAGGTTGAAAGACTCATTGTTGTTGAAGAACTTGACCCGCATATTGAAACTTTTGTAAGAACACTTGGAATTGAATGTGATGGCAAGAATCTTCTTCCCAACCTTTCCGAGTTTTCACAGGAAGTTCTTTCGGAAAAACTTCTCGGCAAGAAAAATGAAACTGTCAAAGTTGATGATGAAATCCCCGTAAGACCTCCCGTTATGTGCCCGGGATGTCCGCACAGAGGACTTTTCTATGTGCTTAATAAGATGAAGCTTACAGTAAGCGGAGATATCGGATGCTATACTCTCGGTTCTGCACCACCTCTCTGTGCACTTGATACAACTCTTTGTATGGGCGCATCAATTTCAGGACTTCACGGAATGAATAAGAGCGGAATGATTGACTCAAAGAAGTCTGTTGCCGTAATCGGTGACTCAACATTTGCGCATTCCGGAATGACAGGCCTTCTCAGTATGGTTTACAACAAGGCTCATTCAACTGTTATTATTGCTGATAACAGCATAACAGGTATGACAGGTCATCAGCAGAATCCCTTTACAGCAAAGACTTTAAAGGGCGAAGATACACCTAAAGTACATATTGAAAAGATTTGCGAAGCTTTCGGCATCAAAGATATCAAGATTGTTGACCCCAACAATACAAAAGAACTTGAGAGTGCAATTAAGGATTCGCTTTCAAGAGAAGAAGTATCTGTTATTATCACAAGAAGACCTTGCGTTCTTTTGAAGGAAGTTAAGAAAGATAAGTACTTTGAAATTGACAACTCAACTTGTAAAAAGTGTAAGGCTTGTATGAAGATAGGCTGTCCTGCGATAAGCTTTGACGGCGAAAATGTAAAGATAGACGCAACTCAGTGTACCGGATGTGACCTTTGCACAAAGATGTGTGCATTCGGAAGCATTGTTGAAAAATCAAGATAAGAGGGAGGATGAGCATAAATGAAAAAGACAACTAATATTATGATAACAGGTGTCGGCGGACAGGGAACACTTCTTGCAAGCCGAATACTTGGATATGTATTCCTCTCACAAGGGTATGATGTAAAGGTGTCGGAAGTGCACGGAATGAGCCAGAGAGGCGGTTCTGTTGTTACATATGTAAAGTACGGCGAGAAGGTTGATTCCCCCGTAATTTGCAAAGGAGAGGCAGATTTTCTTATATCCTTTGAAATTCTTGAATGTGCAAGATGGCTTGAGTATCTTAAAAAAGATGCGGTTGCCGTTGCAAACACACAGAAAATGAATCCAATGCCCGTTATAATGGGTGCAAAGCAGTATCCCGAAAACTTAGTCGAAAAGATAAAGGCAAAGGGCATAAAGCTTATGAGTGCCGATGCACTCGCACTTGCACAAAAGTGCGGCACATCAAAGGCGGCAAATATTGTTCTTATCGGAATGTTTGCAAAGCATTCGGATATTCCTAAAGAAGTTTATATCGAAGCAGTTAAAAACTGTGTTCCTCAGAAGACAGTTGATATAAACCTTGCGGCTTTTGAAGCGGGATATTCACTTGACTAAAAGATAAAAGAGGGAAAACCCCCGGCGAGGTTTTCCCTTTTTTTTGCCCTTCGGCAAAAAATTCACCCTTTCCTGCGCTTATGTGAGGCAAGAAAATTTCGCAGTCTGCGGACTGCGACCAAGGCTTTGCCTTTGGAAACCGCAAGCTTTTGGAAAAGCTTGACAAAACCAAAAGACGCCGACGCAAAAGCGTC
>JAZSLO010000230.1:0-1505 GCA_045535415.1 Eubacteriales bacterium | reverse complement strand
GCCTTTTGCTTTCATAACAGCCCTTATCTTCTTACTTGTGTCCTTTGCATACCATTCGTTGATGATATTGAGAAACGGAGTAAAATCACTGTCAGCTTGATTTGCACTGTCTATGCCGTTATTGATAGCAATAAAACGGATATTCTTTTCAACAAACAAAGTCGGTGCAATTATCGTAAAAGATATGTCAAGACTTGGTCGTGATTATCTCAAAGTCGGTTTCTATACAGAGGTAATGTTTGTTGAAAAAAATATCCGTTTTATTGCTATCAACAACGGCATAGACAGTGCAAATCAAACTGAAAGTGATTTTACCCCATTTCTTAATATCATCAATGAATGGTATGCAAAGGACACAAGTAAAAAGATAAGGGCTGTTATGAAAGCAAAAGGCGAATCGGGAAAGCATTTGACAACAAGACCGCCGTTTGGGTATATGAAAAGTCCTGACGACAAAACAAAGTGGATTGTTGATGATGAGGCTGCACAAATTGTCAAAAAGATTTTTGCTTTATGTCTTGATGGGTACGGCACATCACAAATTGCACGAATACTGAAAAACGAAAAAATATTAACTCCATTTTCATATTGGAACAGTAAAGGACAAACTTTTAAGAGTTCTGAAAATCCGTATAATTGGTCTGCTGATACCATTGCAGGAATTATTGAGAAAAAAGAGTATTTGGGGCATACTGTGAATTTCAAAACCTTTAAACAATCATACAAAAGTAAGAAGAAATTACATAACCCCGAAGAAAATCAACTGATATTTGAAAACACCCACGAAGCAATTATTGATGTTGATACTTGGGAACGGGTACAGGAGTTGAGAAAGAACAAACGCAGACCGACACGAACAGGCAAAACTAATATGTTTTCCGGCATAGCCTACTGTGCAGATTGCGGTCAAAAACTTTACTATTGCACAAGCAAATATTTTGAAAGCCGACAAGACCATTTTGTTTGCTCAACTTCACGCAAAGGCAAAGAAAACTGTTCAACGCATTTTATTCGTGCAACCATTCTTGAACAAGGTGTATTAGCACATCTGAAATATGTAATCGGAACTGTTGCACGTTATGAAAATCAATTCCGCAAGGTATTGGGTGCAAAGCAAAAAGCAGAGGTTAAAAAGGAACTGAACGCAAAGAAAAAACTGCTTTCAAAAAGCGAAAGCAGAATTAAAGAATTAGACCTATTGTTTCAGTGTATTTACGAGGATAATGTCAGCGGAAAAATCTCGGACGAAAGATTTGAAATGCTATCGGAAACCTACGAAAAAGAACAGGCAGAATTAAAACAAATTATCGAAAAGTTATCTGCTGAAATATCCGAAACGGAAGAACAATCCGATAATGTGGAAAGATTTATTTCAAAGGTACATAAATATTTTGATTTACAGGAATTAACTCCGTCAGTATTAAACGATATGGTAAAGCGTGTTTATGTTCACGCACCGCAAACTGTTGACGGAAAAAGAACACAGGAAATTGACATTGTTTATG
>JAZSLO010000106.1:0-9743 GCA_045535415.1 Eubacteriales bacterium | reverse complement strand
TGTAGAGAAGTCTGTATTGGACTTTTCGGAGTATGTCTGCTCTGTTACGATCTCAAGACCAAGTTCTGTAGCCTTTGCCTTGAATGTATTGATGTTACCAATACTGTAGTCACTTCCGTTATCATAGAAAAGCGCTATCTTTGTTGCAAGACCGTAGTTCTTGATCTGATGAGCAGCAACTTCACCCTGCTGGGAGTCATTGAAGCATACACGGAAAGCGTTGGGCTCTGCGATACAAACATCAGCAGATGCAGAAGGAGTCATAAAGAAGAGGTTGTCGTTAACAGCCTTTGCAGCAAAAGCTTCGCAAGAGCCGGAGGTAACGGAACCGAAAGAAATCTGCATACCTGCCTCGAAGAGCTGGTCGTAAGCGGTAGATGCCTTGTCAGCAGCTGCCTGGTCGTCCTTGATGTCAAACTTGAAGTTTACACCATTAAGACCGCCATTTGCGTTGATTTGTTCAACTGCAAGAGTAGCACCCTGCTGAACGGAAATTCCGTAGCTGGAAGCACCGCCTGTAAGAGGGCCTGTGCCGCCGATGAAGTATTCTGTGTTATTTGCAGTGTAACTTGACGCTGCATTGTTGTTGCCGCAAGCTACCATGCAGAAAACCATCATAGCAGCAAGAGCAAGCGCAAGAAACTTTTTCATTTTCTTTTACTCCTTTTTAAGTGTGATTCAAATAAGTGGTTTTTAAGATAAAAAACAGCAAAACCAATTATTTGCTACATTATACTATATTTAAGGCAATTTTACAATCGGCATTTTGCACAAAATTAAGCGAATTGACAAGCGAATATAAAGTTAATTAAAGCAAAATGCACAAACAAAAAAAGCCGATGTAAATCGGCTTGTAAAAAAATGTAAAAATAAGCGAATCACACATTCTGGAGTTTTGAGAGCTTTCTTTGCATAAGTCTTAAAACTATGGGTCTGTTGTAGCGCTGAACTATTATAAACTGTGCATCAAAAATCATAGCAAGAACTGCCGATATAAAGAATGCAGAAAAACAACCCCATATAAGAAAGAAAAATATACTGATAATTGAAATTATTTCGTTAATCCAGTGGTCAAGTTCTGATTTTGCCATAGTTGTGGCAAGTTGTGGAAGGGTTCTGTTTTGAAAATCGTATAATTGTGGCTCAAAAGTAAAAACTTTGTCCTTCCATTTGCGAACACGCAGGATTTTGTATAATTTTTTCTCAAATTTTCTCTGCTTGTAGAATGGGTGGTTGTAGTTTATGTTCCATTTTTTCGTGATATTGCCCATATAAATTCTTCCGCCAAAGTGGAAGAGAATCATAAATGAAACAATGCCTGCCCATAGAATAGCGTCGCTTTGCAAAACACCTGAATAGTAAAGAAAAAAGCAGACAGCACTTGTAAGCGTGACAAACAAAATCACGCTGTACATGAATATCGCCGGTCCGCTTAAGTTTTTCTTTTTCATTTATGTATCTTTCCTTACTTTAGTTTTTAAATTCTTCACCGCTTATGAGATAATCGATTGAAACATTGAAATATTTTGACATTTTCACTAACAATTCAAGGGTGGGTTCTCTTTTTCCGTTTTCGTAATGTGATAGAGCTTCACGAGAAATATTTAAATCCAAAGATACTTTCAGCTGTGTTAAACCTAGTTTTTCTCTTACTTGTTTTAATCCTTTCACAAAAATCACCTCTTGACAATATTGTAACATTTTGTTACACTTATGATGTTACATTTTGTTACATTGTGATTTTTTAGATAGGAGAACGAAATATGAACAACAAATCGAAACACGAATTTATCCAAATATTTTCACACAACATAAAATTTTTGCGTGAGAAAAACAACTTGTCAAAAAATCAAATGAGAAAAATTCTTGGTATAACAAGCAAAAGCCTTGAAAAAATTGAAAACGGCATTTTGCCGCCCAAATTAAGTGCAAATGTTGTTTTTAAAGTGCAGAATTATTTTGATGTTCCTGCAAGTGTTGTTGTAGGTGAAAAACTGAAATAAAAAAGCCCGAGAATTTGCGGCAAATTCTCGGGGTTTATATGGTTTTAGTTATTAGGACTTGAGTGTTGAAGTAGTGCTACGCACTCTACATGAGCAGTGCGTGGAAACATATCAACACCGCACGCTTTTTGTGCCTTGTACCCGAACTTTTCAAATTCCTTCAAATCCCTTGCAAGAGTTGCAGGATTGCAGGAAATATAAACAATTCTGTCAGCACCCAAATTTGCAATTTTCTCCACCGACTCAAAGCAACCTTTTCTCGGCGGGTCAATTGTTATAACATTGGGTTTTATGTCCCTTAAAAACTCGTCATCAAGCGCCTTTTTTGTGTCAAGACACTTGAAACTTGCATTTATTCCGTTTAAATCTGCATTGAATTTTGCGTCAACTACCGCCTCGGGCACAATTTCAACACCGAAAAGACGAGTGTCTTTTTCAGCAATACATATGCCGACACTGCCTGTTCCGCAGTATAAATCAAGCAAAGTTTCGCCTTTTTTAAGGGCTGCATACTCTTTTGCCTTGTTATAAAGCATTTCCGTGCTGTCGTGATTTATTTGCCAGAAGGATGCAGGAGTTATGCGGAAATTTTTGCCGCAAAGCACGTCATAAATGTATCCGTCAGAATGTATGTGACGCCAGTTTTTGCCGAGCACGGAATTTGAATTTCCTGTATTTTTGTTTATGGAAATTGCTACAATTTCGGGGTGCTTTTTAAGTATAAATTCACAAAATTCTCTCTCGATTTTGTCATTTTCAAGTTTTTTGCCGTTGAGAATGAGAGTCAGCGAAACCTTATTATCAAAGCTTTTTCTAAGATAAATACTTCTTGCAAGACCTGAAAGTTTCTGCTCGTCATATACAGAAATGTTTTTGTCTTGTAAAAATTCCACAACGCTGTTTTTGATTTTTGTGAAAAGTTCACTTCCGATAATACATTCATCGTGAGGAACAATTCTGTGGGACATTCTGGCATAAAAACCGCTTATAATACCCACGTTTTTGTCAAGTGACAAGGGGTAAATTGCCTTGTTTCTGTAAAACTGCGTGGACTTTGCGGGAATGTATTCAGAAAGCCTTAAGTCAAGACCTCCAATATGTTCAAAAGCATCGTCGACAGACTTTTTCTTATATAAACTTTCCGCCTCATACGAGATGTGCTGAAAAGCACAACCGCCGCAAGAAGACGCAAAAGGACAGCCGTCCTCTATTCTGATTTCAGACGGCTGTGCGATATTTTCAATTTTTGCAACTGCATAATTTTTGGTAACCTTTATAATACGGCATTCAAGAACATCGCCGGGAACACCGCTTACAACAAACACAACAAACCCGTCATTCGTTTTTGCAACGGCATTTCCGTTTTGCATAAGTTCATATGGCTTTAAAGTCACCAAATCATTTTTCTTTAACATATTTTACTGTGCAGTTTCCTGATTCTTTGCGTTGTACTGTTCTACAAAAGTGTCAACGGAAGACTGATAATCTTCTTTATATTCGATTTCAAAATCTTTTGCAGCATTTGTAACAATTTCTCTCACGGAATCGCTTATTGCATATGAATATTCTTCTGTATTAAGAACGCTGTTTTCGTCAATGGGAAGACGCATTATGATATGATAACCGAAGGGTGTTTCAACAAGACCTGATATTTCACCCTCTTCAAGAGCATAAGATGTGGTTTCAAACGCTTCAACCATCTGACCTTTTGTGAAAACATATCCGTCGGGATAAGATGCAGTACCGGGGTCTTCGCCGTATTTTTCTATAAGTGCATCAAAATCTTCGCCGGCATTAACTTTTTCAAGAACTTCATTTGCCTTTGCAAGAGTTTCAGCCTTTGCGCTTTCAACAACGTTTCCGTTTTCGTCTTTTTCAATATCATCAGGGAAAGCAACAAGAATGTGCTTTGCTCTGATATAGTCGTTTTCTTCAAGGTCTGCAAGAACATTTGCAACAACAATGTCCTTGTCCTCTGCCATGCCGTTTTCGCCGTAGTAGTAGTCCTGAAGACAAGCAAATGCTATGTTAACGAGCATATTTTCGCAGAAAAAGTGAGGTGTCATCATAAGATATTCATCAAAGAAATCAATCATATCCTCGCCGTAGACATCTTTTGCGTACTCAATCTGCGATGTCACATTTTCTTCAAAAAGGATCTTTGGAATGGCGATTTTGTTTTCAACGCAGAGTTTTACAACACCTGTATTGAGTGTGTAGAAATTGTTGATTTCTTCTTCCATCATTTTGTCAAGTTCTTCCTGACTCATCTGAATTTGTCCCATGTAATCAAGCATAAACACATTTGCATACTTTACCGATGCCGCAGAAAAATCAACATTGTCAATAGTTAAAAGTGTCTGCTTGTCAAGGTCTGTTCTGGGAGCGATTTCGTCGATGATTTTAAGCGCGTCGCCAAAAGAAAGGCTGTCGTCGTCAACTTCGTAGAAATAACTTTCGGGGATGTTTGTGCTTTCAGAGTCTTTATTACAACCCGAAAGAACAAGAGTGAAGGCACATACAATCAAAAGTGCCAGGGCGAGTAATCTTTTCATTTTTAAAATTCCTTTCACAAAAAACAATATCTTTGTAAAGTATTATAAACCATACTTCAAAAGAGTACAACCCCAAAGTGATAAGAGTGTGAAATATTTGCAACATTTTACAATTTATACAAAATTGGAAATGTTATAATAGTGTATAATATAAGTTAGAATATTATGGGAAATTTTGCAAAGTTGCAAAAAAATTAAGGAAAGGCGGGGAAATAAATGGCAAATCTTGAACTTGATATATCATGCTTGGAAGGTGTTGGCACATCAAGACAAAAGCTTTTTTCGCGCCTTGGAATTCATACACTTTTCGACCTTGTTATGTATTTTCCCGTGAGTCACGAAGACAGAGGAAACACTGTAAAAGTTGACGATGCACAGAGCGGTGAATACGCATCGCTTATTCTCGAGGTTATAACACCTGTCACAAGTAACAGAATAAAATCGGCACAGACAAGACGCGCAATGTCTGTCCAGAAATTTGTTGCAGGCGACGAAACAGGCGGCGTCAAAATGACATTTTTTAACTGCGACTATCTGAAAGATGTTTTCACGGTTGGCAGAAAATTCAGATTTTATGGAATAATAAACGGTATTGCAGGAAATTGCACAATGACCTCTCCCGTATATGAGCCGTATAGTGAAAACAAACCGCTGTTGCCGTATGTGCCAAAATATCCCCTCACAGCAGGACTTACATCAAAGCTTATATCTTCCTGCGTAAAGCAGGCACTTGAGATGTGTGAGGATGAAATACAAGATTATCTAACGCAAGAGCAGAGGGCAGAATTTGGACTTTGCACGCAAGTCGAGGCTCTTTGGAATATACATTTTCCCGAAAACGAGAAAAAGCTTGAAGAGGCGAAAGAACGCCTTGCATTTGACGAGCTTTATCACTTCCAGTTAAAGACGCTTTTGCTGTCTGAAAAGTCAAAAAAAGCCGAGGCTCACAGAATAAATTATCCCGATATGAAAGTCTTTGTGACGGGGCTTCCGTTTGAACTTACAAAGGCGCAAAAGCGCGTAATTCAGGATATTTTAATAGACATAACAGGCGTCAAAAAGCCTGAGGAAAATGATAGTTTCAGCGATACATTGATAGCCCCTGCAAGACGGCTTATTCAGGGCGATGTGGGAAGCGGAAAGACAGTGGTTGCGGCGGCGATAATTTATGCGTGCGCGCTTTCGGGATATCAGTCTGCGCTTATGGTCCCTACAAGCGTTCTTGCGACTCAGCACTATGAGAGCGTTGGCAAAATGCTGTCAAAATACAATATCAAAACAGCACTTTTGACGGGTGACACAAAAGCAAGCGAGAAAAAACAGATTCTGTCTGACCTAAAAAATGGTGAAATACACCTTTTAATCGGAACTCATGCCTTGATTGAGGATAAAGTTGAGTTTTCGCGTCTTGCACTTGTTATAACAGACGAACAGCACAGATTTGGTGTTGAGCAGAGAAAAGTTCTTGAAGGAAAATCAAAGGCGGGAATTTTGCCCCACACACTTGTAATGTCGGCAACGCCTATCCCGAGAACGCTTGCAATGATAATGTACTGCGACCTTGATATAAGCGTCATTGACGAAATGCCAAAGGGAAGACAGATTATTGATACATTTGCCGTTGGCGGGGACATGCGACAAAGAGTTTATAATTTTATAAGACAAAAGGTGGGCGAGGGACGGCAGGTTTATATTGTTTGTCCGCTTGCCATGGAAAAAAATAAAGACGGCGAATATATTGTGACCTCAAATTACGAAATGAAATCCGCAAAGGAACTTTGCGAAAATCTTCAAAAAGGCGCACTTTCGGGACTTCGGCTTGACTATCTTCACGGCAGAATGAAGCCGGCTGAAAAAGATGAGGTTATGGGAAGATTCTCAAAGGGCGAAACCCAAGTTCTTGTTTCAACAACGGTAATTGAGGTTGGCGTGAATGTTCCCAATGCCGCACTTATGGTGGTTGAAAATGCAGAAAGATTCGGACTTTCACAGCTTCACCAATTGCGAGGCAGAGTCGGAAGAGGGACTCATAAATCGTTTTGTGTTGTGATTTCGGAGAAACTCGGCAAAAATAAGGATAGCGATTTTGAAAAGAGAATCAAAATTTTCTGCGATACGAATGACGGCTTTGAAATTGCAAAATGTGACCTTGAAATAAGAGGTCCGGGCGAATTTTTCGGAAGAGCACAACATGGTGAAATATGCTTTAAAATGGCAGATGTAATGAGAGATGTAAGGCTTCTTGAAGTGACAAAGAAACTTGCACTACAAAATATAGAGAAACAAAAAGGCAGGGAGGCACAGGCAATTGGCATCTAAATTTCTTACAATAAAAGGCGCAAAAGTGCATAATTTAAAGAATGTTGATGTAAGTATACCAAGAGATAAACTTTGCGTGTTCACGGGACTTTCGGGTTCGGGAAAATCGTCACTTGCCTTTGATACAATTTATGCCGAGGGACACAGAAAGTTTGTAGAGTCGCTCTCGTCATATGCAAGACAGTTTTTGGGGCAGCTTGATAAACCCGATGTTGACCTTATCGAAGGGCTTTCGCCTGCAATTTCAATTGACCAGAAAACAACATCGAGAAACCCGCGCTCAACTGTCGGAACTGTTACGGAAATTTATGACTACCTTCGTCTTTTGTACGCAAGAGTAGGTGTTCCGCATTGTCCTGTATGCGGAAAAGTTATAGAAAAACAGTCGGTAGACCAGATACTTGATAAAATTTCAAACTTGCCCGATGGCACAAAATTTTATGTAATGAGCCCTGTTGTAAGAGGCAAAAAGGGAACTCACGCAAAGGTGCTTGAAGACGCATCCAAAAACGGCTTTGCGAGAGTTTTTGTAAATGGTGAAATAAGAGAACTTTCGGATAATATCGAACTTGATAAAAATAAAAGACACGATATTTCAATAGTTGTTGACAGACTTGTAATGAAACCCGATATACGCTCAAGGCTTTCGGACTCTGTCGAAACAGCATTCAAACTTTCCGATGGACTTTGTAATATAAAGCTTCACGAGGGCGAGTTTGAGGGCAAAAACGAAATGCTGTTTTCACAGAATTTTGCCTGCGCTGAGCACGGAATAAGCCTTGGCGAACTTGAGCCGAGAATGTTTTCGTTCAACAGCCCTTTTGGTGCGTGTCCCGAGTGTGACGGACTTGGCGAAAGACTTGTTTTGTCGGAGAAAAAACTCTTTCCCGATATGTCGCTTTCTTTGTCGCAGGGCGCGTGCGTGTGCAATGGCTTTAAGTCGTTAAAAGACGATTCGTGGGGCGGTGCAGGTATAAATGAGGCGCTTTCAAACTTTGGATATAGCCTTAAAACGCCTCTTAATAAAATGTCAAAAGAGGCAAAAGATGTTCTCTTTTATGGCAGAGGCGACGAAAAAATCCGTTACGGATATAGAGGGTATAACCTTAATTTTATCGGCATTATGAGAGAAATCCGCAGACGCTATGAGCAGAATATAACCAATCCCGAAATGAGAAGTTATTATGAAGGATTTATGGAAAATGTAAATTGTACGGCGTGCGGTGGAAAAAGACTTAAAAAAGAAGCGCTTGCCGTAACTGTCGGCGACAAAAACATAAACGAAGTCTGCACTCTTTCAATAAAAGATGCACTGAAATTCTTTGAAGAACTTAAACTCGGAAAGACCGAGAGTGTTATTGCAAAAGAAATTTTAAAGGAAATAAAGGCAAGACTTACATTTCTCAATAATGTAGGTCTTGGATATCTGTCGCTTTCAAGAAAAGCAGGAACGCTTTCGGGTGGTGAGAGCCAGAGAATAAGACTTGCAACACAAATAGGCTCGTCGCTTATGGGCGTTTTGTATATCCTTGATGAACCGAGCATAGGACTTCATCAGAGAGATAACGCAAAGCTTATAGCAACGCTTAAAAATCTTCGTGATATAGGAAACACGGTAATTGTCGTTGAGCACGATGAGGAAACCATGCTTGAATCCGACTATATTGTAGATATTGGCCCCGCTGCGGGAGAATTGGGCGGAAATATTGTTGCAACAGGAACGCCTTTGCAGATAATGAAAAATAAAAAGTCAATAACGGGCGATTATCTGTCGGGAAGAAAGAAAATTGAAATTCCCAAAAAAAGACGAGAGGGCAACGGCAATTTTGTAACTGTCAAAGGTGCAAGAGAACATAATCTTAAAAATATAGATGTAAGCTTTCCGCTTGGAAAATTCACTTGTGTGACGGGTGTTTCAGGCTCGGGAAAATCGTCGCTTGTAAATTCAATTTTGCTTGAGAGCGCCGCGAAAACTTTGAACAGAGCGCTTACAAATCCGGGCGACCACGACGAAATCGAGGGACTCGAGCATCTTGATAAGGTTATTGCAATCGACCAGTCACCGATTGGAAGAACACCAAGATCAAATCCTGCAACATACACAGGACTTTTCACGGATATAAGAGCACTTTTTGCTCAGACTCAAAGCGCAAAGGTAAGAGGCTTTGGTCAGGACAGATTTTCATTTAATGTAAAGGGCGGAAGATGCGAGGCTTGCTCGGGCGATGGAACACTTCTCATAGAAATGCACTTTTTGCCCGATGTTTATGTGACTTGCGATGTATGTAAGGGCAAGAGATATAACAGAGAAACTCTGGAAGTGAAATATAAGGGCAAGAGCATTGCGGATGTTCTTGATATGACTGTGGATACGGCATGTAAATTCTTTGAAAATCTTCCGTCAATGCACAGAAAGTTAAAGACACTTTCGGATGTGGGACTTGGTTATATAAAACTCGGACAACCCTCAACGACGTTGTCTGGCGGTGAGGCGCAGAGAGTAAAACTTGCAACCGAACTTTCAAAGAGAAGTACAGGAAGAACAATGTATATCCTCGACGAGCCCACAACGGGACTTCATACACATGATGTAAAAAAACTTATTGAGGTTCTGTCGCTTCTTGCAGATAATGGAAATACGGTTATAGTGATCGAGCATAACCTTGATATGATAAAGAGCGCGGACTTTATTATTGATATGGGCCCCGAGGGTGGAGATGCGGGTGGAAGCGTTGTTACAAGCGGAACACCTGAGCAGGTTGCAAAGTGCGAAAAATCCTATACAGGACAGTATTTAAAGAAAATTTTTGATAAAGAGAATATATAAAACGATAGAGGAATAACTTTAAATTGATAGTATTAAGTG
>JAZSLO010000043.1:0-47656 GCA_045535415.1 Eubacteriales bacterium | reverse complement strand
TACAAATTTTGTCTTCCTAAGACCGCTTGGCCTCCGACTTCTTGTCATTCCAGAAAGTTCAATCTTTGCCTTTTCTGCAGCTTCTTTGAGTCTCTGGAGCGCCATCTTATCATTTCTTAAATCAATTCCGTCAGATGCGAGGAATGTTTCTGCCATATAATTCATTATCTTATCATCAAAGTCATCGCCGCCGAGTTTATTATTACCAGCGGTTGCAAGAACTTCGATAACACCGTCTTCGATATCAAGAATTGATACGTCAAATGTACCGCCGCCAAGGTCGAATACAAGTATCTTCTGTGCATTTTCCTTATCAACACCGTAAGCAAGAGCTGCGGCTGTGGGTTCGTTGATAATTCTCTTTACTTCAAGACCTGCAATCTTACCTGCGTCCTTTGTTGCCTGACGCTGTGCATCAGAGAAGTATGCGGGAACTGTGATAACAGCCTCATTTACTGTCTGTCCAAGGTACGCCTCTGCATCAGCCTTTAATTTCTGAAGAATCATTGCAGAAATTTCCTGAGGTGTATATCCCTTATCATCGATAGTAACCTTTTTATCACTACCCATATCTCTCTTTATAGACATTATTGTTCTGTCAGGGTTTGTAATTGCCTGACGCTTTGCAACCTGTCCTACCATTCTTTCGCCTGTCTTTGAAAATGCAACAACTGAAGGTGTTGTTCTTGCGCCCTCTGCGTTTGCTATAACAACAGGCTCGCCGCCTTCAAATACTGCTACACATGAATTTGTTGTACCAAGGTCAATTCCTATAATCTTTCCCATAACTAATTTTCCTCCATATATTGTTAATTTTATTATTTTCTATTTTAGTTTGATACTTTTACTACAGAATGTCTTATTACTTTATCGCCCATTTTATAACCTTTAAGGAACACTTCGGAAACCGTGTTTTCCTCAAATTCATCATTTTCGTCGTGCATTACCGCATTATGAAAATTAGGGTCAAACTTTTCGCCCTTCGCGCTTATTTCCTCAACTCCGAGTTTTTCAAAAACGCTACTTGCCATTTCGAGAACCTTTACAACACCGTCAACAACGCTCTTTGCTGTTGAATTTTCTATGTCGACCAAAGTTGCTCTTTCAAGTGTATCAAGCACTTCAAGAAGTTTTTCTATTGCATCAGCCTTGCCTTCGGCATACATTGAATCTTTTTCCTTTTGTGCTCTCTTTCTGAAATTATCATATTCTGCAAGCATTCTAAGATATTTATCTTCATTTTCGGAAATCTTTGCTTTAAGTTCCTCTATCTCTTTTTCTTTATCAGCGAGAATTTTTTCATTGAGTTTTTCTTTTCTCTCTGATTTTTTTGCAGTTTCTTTTTCTTTTGTTTCTACTGTTTCTTCAGCACTCTGCTGTTTCTCGTTCTTTGCCATTTATATTTTCCTTTCCTTTATTCCAAAAGTTCGGGGGTTATTGTTTCTTCAAGTTTATCAGTGAGAGCCTTCAAAGCCGAGATTACTTTTTTGTAATCCATTCGTTTTGGGCCTATAATTCCAAAATGTGCGTTTGTGTTATTGCCCACAGGAAGTGAGCAGAAAACAACACTTGCATCCGAAAGTTCTTGTATATTGCTTTCGTCACCGATATAAACTTTCAAGCCCTTTGTATCTTGGTTATCCTTATACTCGGAAAACTTGAAAACATCTTTTAAAGATGAACTTTTTTCTTCGACAAGGCTTATAAGATTCTTTACTTTTCCCACATCCTTGAATTCAGGATAAGACAAAAGATTTGTGATTCCATCAAAAGTAACATTCTCGTCTTTTGAGAGCGTTTCGTATGCCTTTTTGACAATTATCTGTGCATACGGAGCATTCCTGTGAAGTTTCTTTTCAAGTTCCAGAAGTTTTACAAGCGAAACATCCGACAAGGGAACATTACACATTGTCTCATTGAGCGAATTTTTTATAAGTTTTACATCGTTTTCATCAATAACCGATGCAAGTCTTATATGCTGCGATTTTGTCTCGCCGCTGGGAAGCACCATAACAAGAAGAAAACTTGTATCATCAATCAAAAGTGCATCGTATCTTGAAACGCAGAATTTAGAACTTGTCGTAACAAGCGAGAGCGATGCGCAATTTGTAATTTCCGAAATAACCCTGCCTGCCCTTTTTATAAGTTTATCCATTTCACTCATTTTGAAAGTGGTAAGTTCATTGAGAAGCGACAGTTCCTCGACATTGAGCATATAACTTTCCATAAGTTTTTCGATATACACTCTATATGCCTCATTTGACGGAATTCTTCCTGCCGAAGTGTGAGGTTTATCAAGATACCCCATCTTTTCAAGTTCCGACATCTCGTTTCTTATAGTTGCCGGCGAAAGAGACAAATTCTGATACTCGACAAGGTGCTTTGAGCCGACAGGCTCGCCTTTGTCAATGTACTCGTCAATTATTGATTTAAGTATTTGCATTTTGCGCTGATTTAAATCCATAATCACCATCTCTTGACTTTTTAAACTTTTAGCACTCGGCTCTTTTGAGTGCTAACAGTTATAATTTACCACCACAAAATCAACACAAATACACTTTTGTGTAAATTATATGTGAACGGCACAAAAAAAGAGCGGTTTTACCGCTCTTTTTTAAGTTATATCTTGATAATCACAAAGTTTCTTTTTCCTTAAAGGGCACTCACTACACTTTGGATTTTGTGCCTTGCAGATTTCTCTGCCAAACAAAACAAGTCTATGACAAAAGTCACTTTGTGCTTTTTTTGGCACAATAGGCGACAGAGTGCGCTCTACAATGCTCTGATTTTTACTGTTTACAAGACAAAGTCTATTTGTAATTCTTATACAATGCGTGTCCGCAACAATTCCGCCTTTGCCGAAAACATCACCGAGCATAAGATTTGCAATTTTAGAGCCGACGCCCGAAAGCGACATCAAATCATCGAAATTATCAGGAACCTGTCCATTAAAATTTTCGCAGAGCTGGATGCACATCTCTTTTAAATTCTTTGCCTTTGTATGATAAAGTCCACAGGGGAAAATGATTTTTTCTATATTCTCTATCTTGGCATTTCTCATTGAATAAACATCGGGAAAAACCTTGAAAAGTTCTTTCGACACAATATTTACTCTCTCATCGGTACACTGTGCCGAAAGTCTTGACATTACAAGAAGTTTCCACGCATCGCCCTCGTATTCAAGCGAGCATTTAGCGTCAGGATACATTTTTTCAAGCTCTTTTGCTATTTTTCTTGCTTTTCTTTTCTTATCTTCAATATTATCAGTATACAAGGTATGCCTCCTGAACTCTATAATATTCAAGTATTCCGTCCACGAGCGCCTGTGCTGATTTTTCATAATTTCCCGGGGTTATTGACCACTGATATTCTTCAACATTTGAAATAAAGCACATTTCACAAAGCGTTGAGGGGAATCTGTGGTTTCTTGCAACGGCAAGCTGCTGATATGCTGTTGGCTTCTGTTCTCGGTTTAACTTTTGACAAACAGTATTGGAAACCACGCTTGCAAGAAGTCGTCCGCCGTCACCGCACCAAAGTCCAAGATATCCTCTCGTCTTTGCGGCATATCCTGATGCTATTGAATTATGATGAACGGATATTGCCATATCGGGACAAACTTCATCAAGGAAATACATTCTCTCCTCCAAAGATACAAGTTTATCCGAATCTCTTGTCGTGAGAACCTCTGCACCAAGAGAGCGCAGTTTTGCTACCAATTCATTTGCAATATTAAAGTTAAGCGTTGCCTCGGGAACTCTTCCGGGGCCGGGTGCTCCGCAGTCAATTCCACCGTGTCCTGCATCGACAACTATAACTTTGCCCTCAAGCGGTTTTTGTGCATTATTTGAAAGTCTTTGCGGATTATTTAGTTTTACAATAATCATACCGCCGTCATACAGAATATCAAATCCATAGAAATTATTTATATTCTTAAATTCAATATAATATTCAACGGTATTTGCCTGGCTTCCCTTTTTACCCGTAACGCTCTTTACAAGCGGATTTGCCGTTACATTAAAGGCAGGAATAAGAGATGTATCTGTATTAAAGAAAATAACCTTTAACTTATCATTTTCAAAATATGCGTCAATCGGAACATTTTCCGTACAGCCAAATCTGAGATATGTTGCATTATTATCGTTATTTGTGGTATCTTTTGCAACAACTTCCATTGCGGTTGTGAGAATCTTATTATCAAGAAGAGTTTTACCAAAGGTTATTGCAACATTTTCCTTTGCAATATATCCGCCGAATCGCAGTTTATAATATCCGTCTTTAAGCTCTTCCACATAATCTCTCATTCCCTTTGACGAGGGAAGATAATCGTCATAATACGACGACTCGGGATCAATCTTTGTATATGAATAATGTTTTGTGACTTCAGCGACAGCAAAAGCGTTTTTACCAATCTGGCTTATAAGTCCCGCCTTTTTCTCGGCGATCTTTCCGTCCTTTTGCGCCTTGAAAACAAGTGTGCCGAGTGCCTTTATTTCGCCTTCCTTTACAAAAGTCGACGGCACAACCTCACCTTTATAAAGTTCATACATAAATTCAGAAGTTTCAGGCGGATTTATTGTAGGTGAAAGATTAACCGTCATTCCGCCGATAGTGGCAGTTACAATACTGCCAGAGGGTGCGGCGCAAGTTAGGTGAAGAGTTTGTCCCACTTCAAGCCAGGTGTCTTTCTCGGGACTTACAGTACCTATTTCAAATGCCGTCATTGTCTTATACGCATTTGCCGGTGCTTTGGGCTTATTATTGAAGTTTACATTATAAACATACTGTTTTCCGTCCTGAACAAACAAAAGCGCATTCTCGCCTTTTTCAAGAGTAGTGTTTACAGTAAAGTGTCCGTCCTTTGTTCTTGAAACCTTCTCGCCTTCAAATTCAAGAGGAGAACTTAAGTCCGAAGAACCTATAATATATGCGTTTTTATTTTCTGCATAAGAGTTTTCCGCAGGGTAATTTACCGAAAACTGTGTGTCGTCTGTTTTGCTTTCAGAATAATAAACCTTATCTTTATAAAGTTCTTTTATGTCATCAAGAACATTATTATCATTATTCTTTATCTGCTCATAGCCGTAGAATATGCTTCCCTCATAAGTCAGAAGCGTTCTTGAAAATTCAATTTGGGCATATATTTCGCCCTCTTCAAAGTCTTTTGCCTTATATGCCGCATGGCCCATATAGAGCTTTGTGCTGCTGCCGTCAAGGTTTGCGTTCCACCATCTTGCAACATCGTCAAATGCGCTTGTCTTTGTGTCAAAACTCCAATAGTTCTGAGGTGCAATATAATCAACATATCCGCCCTTTGCCCAGGAGAGTGCATCGCAGTAAAGGTCGGAATACCCCTCAAGTCCTGATGTATTACTTCCCTTTACATAGGCTGTCTCATTATCACTGTTTGCCCATATGCCAAACACAGACACGCCAAACTGCAAATCTTTATTTATACTCTTTACTGTTTCATATGTTTCTTTTATAAGAGCGTTTACATTTTCTCTTCGCCAATCTTCTTTTGAAAGATTTCCGCCATACTTTTTATATGTATCATCATCGTCAAATTCCGCATTATCTTTGGGGTATGGATAAAAATAATCGTCAAAATGTATTCCCGAAAGTCCCTCATACTTTTCGCATATTTCTTTAACCCCCTCCACCACAAGTTCTCGCACCTTTGGTTCTCCGGGATTGAAATATGTCTTATTATCCGCATATTTTACGGTGTATTCCTTATAGATGTTTGCAGGGCTATCCTCACAGATTTTCTCTTCGTCAGTCTCATACATTGTGATTCTGTAAGGATTTATCCACGCGTGAACCTGTATATTTTCCTTTGAAGCACATTTTATCATATATTCAAGGCAGTCAAAATCGCCTTTTTTGAACATTTCCTGGTTTTCAGACAAATACTTTGATTTCGGGAAAATATCAGAATTGTAAAGCGCATCAGCACTTGGTCTTACCTGAAAGAAAATGCTATTGAAGCCTGCGTCTTTTACTGTCTTTACAATATCCTCAATTTCTGCCTTGAGGTTTTTTTCGGAAAGACCAGACTTTGAGGGGAAATTTATGTTGAGAACCGATGCTATCCATACGCCTCTCATTTCCTCATTTCCATCTTTCAAAACAGTTCCCGATTGTACCTGAGAATTTGTATTTTTATCTGTCGCGTTTGCAAAAATTGTTTTTCCGCTTCCGAATTTAAAAAACAAAAAAGCACAAAGGGCTATAAACAATATACTGAAAACTATTGATACAACATATGTAAATGTGCCTATATTCTTTCTTTTTCCAAAACCATTCATTGTTTTCCCTCCGTGTTTTCTTTTAATAAATTTATGTTTTGTTTTATGCTTTTATTCAAAAAGTATGCTTGCATCCACCTTTGTGTTTTCAAGATTCTCCTTGATTTGCTCTTGCTGCTCATTATATTCTTTCAAGGTCACAGACTTAAATTCAAACTGCTTTTGTCCGTTTTTATCTTCAAGCTGCACTCTGTTTGTTGAAACAATGACTTTGTCCTGCAAATGTGAGAGAGTCGACCAGTCGGTGATGGCATTTTCCGAAAAGTCAAGCTCGCAAAGTTTCCTCGGATTATACCCTTCGAGTTTTGAAATGTCTGTGATTTTATTATTGAGAAAATATCCGTATACAAGATTTTCATACGACTTTATAAACGAAACATCAAAAATCTGAACATTGTATATTTCAAAAATTTCAACATTTTTAAACTTTTTAAGGTCATTTTCAAGCGGCATAAAATCATATTCGAAGCCTGATTTTTTTACATACTCGGCTAATGCATAAACATTTGGACTATCCTTTTCAAGTTCGAGAAAGTATGCGTTTTTATAATCTTCAAGGCCAAGTGTTAAATTGTACTTTCCACTCTGGTCAAGGAACAATCCAAGATAGTAAATGCCGTCAATATCTTCCTGCGTAATTTTTCCGTCGGGGCTTGAAAGAGCATTTGCCAACGCCTCTTTCAATCCTTTATTTGAAAAAGCAACATCTACTCTTTGCTTTTCCTCGACTATTTTATTTTGCTCGTCGTTATTTTCCAAAGTCTCCTTGTTTGTACACGAACAAAGGGCAAAAGCCGACATTGCCGCAATCAATCCTATACAAAATGCAAATTTCTTTATGTTCATTTCAATTCTCCAAAAAGATATATATTTTGACAAATATTATACCTGAAAATGCAGAGTTTGTCAACCGACAAAGACTATTGAAACTGCCTTTTTCAAGACCTGTTTTCAGACTTTCGCATACAATAAAACGAGGGGAAATTTTCCCTCAAAAAATAAAACAAAGGAGAATTTTAAATGTACCTCAATCCTGAAAACAGAGATTTTTTGCGTACTAACACGCAAGACTCTTATAATATGAACGGCAACACAAAACAGCATCTTGCCATCATAAATTTCCCGATTCAGAGAGAAACATGGGAAAATATTTACTCTGCCGACGAAGCACTTTGCGTTGGTACTATATTCCCCACTCTCAATCTTCCCTATCTTGGCGACAGGAGTACAAAATAATGACAAATAATACTAAAAGACAAATGCTTATGAAAGAAGTTCAAAAATATTCATTTACAATGTACGATGCACTTTTATATCTTGATATGCATCCGGAAGATCAGAAAGCAAAAGAATATTTTGACAGACAAAAAGCATTCTATACAAAAGCAGTCAATGAATATGAGAGAAATTACGGCCCTCTTACTGTGATAAATTCCACACCCTCAAAGTATGGATGGACATGGGCGACCGATGAATTTCCGTGGAATATAGGAGGTTAATAAGATATGTGGAATTACGAAAAGAAACTTCAGTATCCCATAAACATTAAAAAGGCAGACCCTGTGGCAGCACAGATTATAATGAGCCAGTTCGGCGGTCTGTACTCCATTAGACTATTTTGCATAATCAACCCCAGAGAAACGAGGAAAGACAATGCGAAACAAGTTACAATCGGAGTTAAAAAAATTCCTTCGTGGCTACATTATAAAGTTGAGAAACGACAACAACTTAACCCAGAAGAAAATGGCAAATTTACTTGAAATGGATGTGCGCTCATATTCAGATATTGAGAATGGAAAAAATATGTGCAGCACTTTAACCTTTATTTTGCTTTTGTCACAGTTAAGAAATAATGGTGAAGAACTTTTAAATGATTTAAAGGGCATCATTGACGACAATTACAAAAACAACGATATAAAATGACTCATATACAGACCGCATAAAACTTTTTTTGAAAGGATTGAAAAATGCTTGATACAGAAACATCAACACTGCAGTGCGTTGTAATTGATGATAAAGAATTTAAAATTAATGATTATTTGCAAATTCCTAATAAAGAACATACCACTACATATAAAGTGCCAATAATTGACTTCCCTATGATGTCAGATATTAAATGGATGCAATCCTGTCTGAAATCAAGACTTGAGCATCCTGAGTGGTATGGAGAAGATGTAGAGAAACAAATTCAGAAAATACGAACATGTCTTGAAACTCATTCATAAAAAATCACGGTCGCTATTTAAACAATAAAAAGCGACCGTTTCGTTTTATTCTGTTTTTTGTTCTGTCGTTTGTTTTGCATTTAAATCTTTGCTGTATGCTGCAACATTAAACATAGGTAGTAGAATGCTTCCTGCAACCAAGGTTTGCGATGTAGTACTTTGAATAAAACCTCTTGCTATGGAATACAATGTTGTTACCCCATTAACATTAAGCATTTCCACAAAAGTTTCTTCTCCCATTTCAACAGGAGCATTAAAGCATCCTTCGATTGTTAAATCTACTTCATATTTTTTAGAATTTAAATCTATCCCAACTTTTATATTCAAAAGAATAGTTGATGAAAAAGTTTTTTCATCATTTATGGTACTAATCGGTTCAACTGAATGGAAAATTTCTAATTTGTGATTTGCACCTGTTCGTTCCAGCGCTATAAAATTATTTTTTATAGTTAAAGACTTTACTGAACTGCCAATAAATTGGAATTCCGATATGTATTTTTTATCCATAATATATTTCTCCTTATGCTGACATCGAATTTTCGGCATTAAATGACGCTTTAAATTGATTTGCATAATTTAAGGAATTATATTCATTTTGCAAACTATTAAAAGCATATTCGCACTCCGACTTGAAATCCACTTCAAATACTAAACCCAATTTCTCAGAAATTTTCGCAATGCTTTCTATCGTAAAATTATAATCTGCACTTTCCCACTTTGAAATCATTCCTTGAGAAACTTCCATATATTTTGCAAATTCTTTTTGTGTCATTTTAAGTTCATTTCTTCTTTTACAAATTATAGCAGATATTTTACCAATTATTTTAGCAGTGTAAATATCACTTTTTGTAATATATTGTGATATAAATTTTGCCATTTCAGTGTTTTTGTTCATCATATCACATACCTCCTGAGTTAAAACCACTTTTTCTTTTTAATGCGATTTGTATATTATCATCATATGCAGTTGCTTTTTTGCCGGCTCGCTCATAGAACATTCTTAAAAATATTTTCCCATCATTTGTTATTGAAAATAAAATTCTAAAATTTGTTTGTTTTGCGGTTATATGAAGTGAATACAAATCACTATATCCTTTCAAATGTTCCACCCAATTAGGATAATAATTTCCATTTCCCATCTCAACAATAGAGGCCATTCTCGAAATTAATTGTTTTATAATTTCCTGTTCCTTGCCTGTTTTGTAGACTAAATCAGTAAACTCTTCATAGAATTTAGGATGAAAAATAAAATCGTTTCCAAATTTGTCTTGAAACAACTTTTCTGTATTTAATATATCCATGGCTCACCTTCTTTATGCACATTATATTACTTATAAGTAATATTTTTAAAGTACAATTTGTGAATTTTTTTATAAATTTTGCAAAAAAATGCAAAAAAACATCAAAATACGTAAAAATTCTAACAAAAAGAGCATTTTTTATCACAATATAAAAAACAATCAGGAGGGCATACGCCCTCCCTTTGTGTTTAATTATCAGTATTTTCAAAAAAGTAGTCGCTCACCTTAACAATTTATTTACAATTATTTTTTCGATTTCTATTGACATAGTCGTACTACTATGATATAATATACTTGTAGAAAGGAAGTGAGAATAATGAAAAAGAGAAAAAAGAAACCTACCTCATTTGAAATTGCCGAGTTAGTTATCCAAGCCGTCATTGCACTGTCCGCTTTGATAACCGCAATTAAATGGTGGTAGGACACCCAGAGGGGCGAAAGCCCCTCACCTTCGGGTGCATCTGTATTATATCATATAGAAAGGAGTTTTGCAAGTGTTAAAAAACAAAATATGGATCATCACATTATCTTTTATGCTAATTTTGTCACATACAATCGGATTGACTCCATTGTTACGAATTTCAATAATCGCCAATTGCATCATTTTAATACTCGATATTATAAAAAAAATACGGAGGATAACAAATGAAAACTCAAACAAATAGCACTAAAAGAAAAGAAACACCGCAAGAAAGGTATGCCGCAAAATATAAAAAGCAATTCAAGATTGATTGCTTCACAAGTACAGAAATGGATATTATAACAAAACTCGAAAGTGTTCCCAACAAAGCAGGATATATAAAAAGCCTTATACGAGCAGATATTGCAAAGCAAAATAAATAACAACACCCCTCAAGAGTATTTTCTCTTGAGGGGAATTTTTAGTTCATTGCTTTCCAGAGCTTTAAAAATAAATCATCCGCAAATTTGTATTTTGAAAGATAAGCCATTGTCTTGTCCTCAAAACCGCACTTTTTCTGAATACTCAAAGCGCAGTCAATCGCTTCGAGCTTTTTTGAAGTATATGTCCCAACCTTATTCGGAATCCCCGTGAACTCTGCAATATCAAGACTCTCAAAGCTTGTCCCTTTGGGCCTTAGCTCAATATGCGTATGTGCACCCGTGGAATTTCCTGTGCTTCCCATAACTCCGAGCCTGTCGCCAACCTTTACGCTCTGCCCTGCCTTAACACATATACTTTGTGCCTTGAGATGACCGTAGTATATACGTCTGCCGTCAGGGAGAGTCTGCCTTATGTAATAGCCAAAGCCATTGGCCTCAAAGGGCGTTGCATCAACTTTGCCGTCGGCGATTGCATAAACATTTATATCTTCAATCCCCACAAGGTCAAGTCCGCCGTGATATTGTTTTACACCGCCGAGTGTTCTGTACCCTCTCGGGCTTGTAACCTTGAATTTTCCTTTAAAGCAACTAATCATTTGTTTTGTCCTCGCTTTTAATTCTCGCAGCATCAACAAGTCCCTCGCCGATTATATATGCAATCATTGAGCTGCCTGCCGTAATAATCGCCGCAACCTGCTCTATTGTCAAATCAGGCACACCAAACGCAACAAGAATTGTTGTTACAAATGTTATAATTGCCGCCCAGAATTTTCTGCTTGTAAGCTTTTGTTTCCAGTTTATTTTCATTTTTTCTTACCTCTTTTAAGTTCAAATTTTTCCGCAATGTTTTCCGATACCTTGATAACACCGAGCGCTCCGCCCTCAACTCCGAAAAAAGCAAAAAACGGCTCAATGAGTGCATCAGGCACAGCCTCGTATTTCCAGAAGGTGACTATCATTGTTGTCGTAAACAAAATCATTGTCGCAAACATTAAAACAATAATCTTCTTTGAAAATTTCACAGGCTCTTTTGTCTTTTTCTTTGCCATATGTACTCCTTTCAGGTGTCAATTTCAAGGTCTTTTATTTCGTCATATATTCTGTCGATAAAGGAGTTTCCTTTAAGAGCCTTGTATGCCTCATAAAGCATCACGAAATTCTCGTATTCGTATTGCCTTATTTTGCCTTTGTCCTTGTTGTGATAGTAAATTCTCAGCATCTCGCTTCTCAGCTGACATTTAGTCCCCTCGGAGATTTTGCGAATACTTGCAACAACAGGGATAATAACTCCTAAAACAACCCCGATTTCTGTAATGAAAGTTGCCAATGTAATGAGTGACATCACCCACCCTCCTCTCTGTGTTCACCAAACCCATCGTATCGGCCTATATTAGCCCCTCAATGACAGAACAGCTACTAAGACTTCTGTGTTCATCTGTTACCCTCCTTTATGCTTCGGAAAATAGCTCTGCGGTTTCGTCGTCATAGTTCCCTGTAATAACAAAGCTCACCGTGAACGTTCCTGTTATTAAAGATTTGGTATCATACGTTCTGAACGTGAGCGTGTTTTCGCTTATGCTTGAGTCGCACACTATTTTCGTTCCGCTTACGTTTCCGAGTATAGTCGCATTAGATACCGCAAACGGCAAAGTATAGGTGAAAAAGTGTGAGTACTCAGAATTTGAATTTTCACTTCTCAAATCCGTTAGTGTTCCCCACAAATCAACAGTTCCGTTTTTCCACTTGCGATATTTCCACACTCCGCTTGTGCCTTGCTCTGTTATGTAATCAGCAACACCGAAATTGTGCAAAGCTTCTTCTCCGTTGTCTGCTCCTGTACCACCGCTTTCTATAGGCACAATCCCGTAAAGGTCTTGTGCAGAATACTTTACTTTGTCTGCCATAAGCCATATTCCACCGCTTACATAATTTTCGTGATACATCAGCCTACAAGGTGTATTCGCCGCAATGAAGCCGTTGATATCGGGTGTTATTGCAACAAATGTGCTACAACTCAAAGGCTGTCTTACAGGAATTGCCCCCAAATTGTTTAAGTTAAGTGTTATATGGTTTAGTGTTTGTTCTGTGCTGCTAAACTTGCTGCTTTCGTCAGGAATTATAGTTATTTCTAATCCGTTGTATAATTCTTCTATCCCGTCAGCACTTGCCACATAATTACAAACAATTTGCCCGTCTCCACTTGCAGTATCTTCAATCCTTGTAGCCACCACTATACGACAAATCTTTTTTTCCGTTGTTTCCGAAACACCATCAAGCGTATGTGTATGACTGCTTTCGGAAGCACCTATTTTAGCAGGTGTAATATTTATAGATTTTCCTGTAGAACCGTCAAACTCCCATTTGTCCGTTCCCTCTGTACTACCACCCTTAAATCTCACAACTAACTTGGATTGTACTTTTCTACTTTCGCCCGCTTCACTTGCGAAATTTGCAGTATTAACAGATTTTTCACTATCTGCCGTATTATTGACTTTATCAAGTCCAACCTGTGCCTTTGTAACATTGTGGGGATTTTCTTTGTCGTTGATGTGTACTGTCAAATTTGCTTGTGCTGAAGTACCTGCTGCCTTTGCTTCGGAAATTGCCGTTGCTTGTGGGGTTGATACAGGTTTCTCTGCATCTGATGTATTATCAACCTTATCCAATCCGATCTGTTCTTTTGTAACATTGTGGGGATTGTCCTTTCTACCTGCAAACGCATCAATCTTATCTAAATTCGCATTGATAGTGTCAATGTTGTAAAATTCTGTTGCAAGGTCCTTTTGCAATCCTAAATTTTCTGTATTAGTTGCCATTCGTGAACACCTCATTTCTTAACTGTTCGTGTGTATAAGCACTTAATTCTTTGTGTGTATATTTTGCCAATGCATCGTGTTGCGTGTATTTGAGAGTAACTTCAACAACCATATTTGCAGGTACAATCCGCTTTAAAAGTGATGTCACATCATTGAAACTGTTTTTTGCACTCAAAGCGACTTTTACCAACAATGTAAATCCATTCAACGATACTTCTGAATTATTCACTCCGCACAATGAATTCAACTGACTTTTAAGTGTTGTCATCGTAAACGGAAGTTGTTCATTGATTCTCGTTAAAATTGTGAATTTTCTTTCTTCAAGGGTTTCTTCGTTTTTGGGAATGATTTTCAGCATCTTTTCCCACCTTGATATACCATTCTCGGTTGCATCAATAACAAACTGGTCATTCATTACATTTTTTAATGCATCCCAGGTCATTTTGACTTCTGGTTGCTCTGCCAATGTCAAGATTGCTTTGTTTTCTTCAACATCTCTTAAAAATTCAGGGAGATAATCAATCAAACTTCTGTTATACATTTGTTACAACTCCTCTGATTGCGATATTGTCTGTTTCAATCATCAGACTCTGTGCCGAGCCATTCAAGGTGGTATTTTCTATGTCTAACACACCGGTCAAATTAAGCAGTCTTGTCTCAATCTGGCTGATTCTAACAATCAGATTCTCTGAATCCTCCCAAGTGGCTGAAAGTTCCTTCAAGTATTCGTCAATGGTTGTTTCAACAGTTGCCTTTAACAATTCCCAGTTCCAACCTTCTTGGAATGTAATTGTTGTCTGTATATCAACCGCAGTTACACCGCAACCAACAACTGTTACTGTGTGACCTATCGGTGCAATTCCTAAACCCTGACCCTGATTTTGCAATGGGTCAATTTTTGTCTGGACTTCATCAATAAGAGTTGTAGAAGGTGATGCAAACTCACTATTCATAATAACAAGTTTGACTGTACCGCCACCATTCCAGGTGGGATATACCTTAACTCCACCGACACCGCTTATTGCGTTAGTTTTTTCTTTGTAGTCCGCAACATTACCACCAAAGGCTTGTGATTCAAATGAATCAAAATACCTCTGTCTTAAATGTTCCGGTTCTTCATCGTCTTCTGCCGGTATCAACAGTTCAGTCAATTCAGCAGTTTCCAGTCTGTCAATGTAGTCAATGGGAATTAAAGAACCAAAGTGCAAATTCCCTTCTGTGCCTGTTGTTTCGCACATCAACTTGTAAGCACCTGCACTAATCTTTTCTATGACGATATAATTTAAGTTTTCGCAAGAAAATCTTGTACCAAAGTCTATTTCTGTTGTTGAGGGTGTGAACACACCTTTGAGAACAGAACTTGTCGCAAGTGTTTGTGTAATTCCTCGTTCTTCTGCTCTTTTCTTTAAGTAATACAAACTCGCAGTGTCAGCAAAGGTTTCATTCAGGATTGTATCAAGTTCTATATACATATTCTGAAGTTCAACCGCTGCCGGTGCAATTGCATCATATATGGCCGAGCCTTCCCTTTTGTCAAATGTATTCGGAATTTTGTCGAGCATCCTTTTGAGAATGCTTTCGTAAGTTATATTTTCATACATTAGAAAGTCACCACCTTTTCTTCTTGAATATTTCCGTAAATAGTATGAACAGTGAAAGAGACCTTCACTGTTCTTTTTTCAGTTATATCGAATTCAAAACTATCTACACTGTTAATCCTATCATCCTGGACTAATGCCTCTGTAATTCTTCTTTGAATTTCGGGTAACACATAACTAGTCGGTTCTCCGTATAAATCAAGAAGTTCAATGCCATAATTCCAAGAATAAATGATATTCTGGTATCTTTCAGTGTTTAGTATTTTATATATAACTTGCTTCATCGCATCCAATCCATCACAAGTTCCATTTATCCTGTTTCGTTCAAAATGCAACTTGTAATTTTTACTTGGTTGTGATTTTACTTCCAAATTAACTGAAAGTAATTGATTATTCGAAGGTATCATGTCGCACTCACCACCCTATCCGCAACAAGATATTTTTGACCGCCTTTTTGCTGCAAAAGAACCACCTTGTCCCCAACTACCAGTGCGTTGTGAATTGTGATTTCTCTTGTGTTATTATCAATTGTGATTTTGGTTTTGTAATTGGTAACATTCCGTGATAATACCAATTGTGCAGATGTCAAAGTCATTTTCTGGTCAACCATAATTTTCAATGGTGAAATACTCATCACCTTGCCGAAGTGAAAGTCAAAAGGCTGACTTGCTTCAACAGCATCTTTTGCAGCCTTTTTTATCACTCGTAACAAATCAGAACCATTAAACAACAAACTCACCGCCTCTTAAATTCAAATCCATAAAGTGTTCATTGTTCTTAAATTCGTGTTTGCATTTTTCAACTAGAAAGTAATTACTAACTTCGATGTCCCCCAAATTCAAGATAACAGGGACAAGAGAACCTGCCCTTACTCTTACATCACCAAGAGCATTTTTTATGGACAGGTTTCTTGTTTTTTTGTTATATAAGTCAAGCAATGCATTTGCTTTTGCTTGTCCGTTTTCTCCTTCTTTCAGGGTATCGAAATATTGAAGAACACCCCATTGATTTATATTGCCTGAATCAAAGGCAAAATAAGGTTTGCCATATTCACCTTTCTCACTTTCATAAAGCAATTTGACCTGATTGTAAGTATTTGAATCAATAGAGGAAGTGTAATCAAAGTTTGAGCCACTTTCCTCATCAATCAACAAATCCAATCGCATATTATCTAAACTTTTTAATGTGATTTTTCCGAAATCGTCATACATCACATACATTTGCTTTGTATTTTCCAAAGTCAAATCAAGAGCGTTTTGGATTATATCAAACAAAGTTATGTTTTTTTCTGTTCGACTTAAAAACACAAAACCTGTGTCCGCAATATCACCAGTTTGTAGTCCATAATCGTCTGCGATTGCTTTTATCATTCCACTTGCTTTTTGGGCTGTGAAAACATAGGCGTCTTTGTTTTTCAGGTATCGCAGTTGGTCATATGCAGTTACAGATATAATGTGTTCTTTGTCTCTTTGTTTCTTGAAAACAAACCCCAAAAAAACATTGTTTCCGTCAATTCTCAACCTAACTGCATCACCTTCTGCGAAATCGATAATGCTGTCTTTAAGGACTTTAAATTTTAATTCACCCGGACTTCCTTTTCTTTCGGTTGTCCAGGTGATTCCTTCCTCGACAGAGGGTGTAAATAATTCTCCGTTGTGTTCAATTAACAATTCAACATTCATAATTTACCCCCACGCTCTTCTTACAACAAGTTCAATGGAGTTTGTTTTATCTTTGCCCGAACAAGTAAATGTCCCATTGCTAACAGTCCATTCACCAACAGAGTTTTGAGTTTTCACAAGTGTATAACCACTCTTTTTAAAACTTGCCGAAACAACTGCCTGTGTATTTTTCTTTATTTTGACACTATAAGTCAACAACGATGAAATTGTCATTCCTCGTTCCGTGGTAAATGCCTGACTGGGTGAAAATTTTGCGCCATATGATGTTGTCTCATTGGGTTTGGTGTGCACTATGAAAATTCTATCCACAACATCCACAGGATTAACAGCAGTAGTCCCTTTGTCTCGAATCAAACTAACAGTAACAGTGTTATAGTCATTTGATGTATTGCTTTTTGTTGATGAAGGTGTCGCAGTTTTTATTGCTGCGATTTGTGCTGCCGTTGCATCGGGAATTACAATTACTTGACCTGCAAAAATAGAATTCGGGTTTGAAATCTTATCTTTGTTAGCCTCATATATAACTGTATATTTTGCCCCGTCTCCATAAACCTGCTTTGCTATGTTCCACAAGGTGTCGCCGCTTTTCACAGTATATGTCAGTTCTTTCTTCGGTGCAGGTGAATTTTCCGTGGGTCTTGTTTTTTCAACCGATGCAGTGTTTTCATCGATTATGGTAACTTTTTTTGTGCCATAATCTTTGTATTGTTTCAGTTTCACGGAAACCACAACATCAAAGCCTTGTTTTGCATCTTCTTTTATGGTGTAGTCTTCAAGTGAAACCTTCATATCATTGTCAAACAAGATTTTTCCGTTCGGGAAAGTTCTTATTACTTTGAACTGGAATGTTCCCTTGTTTACTTTATAATCCTGGAGAATATCCAGAAAGTATTTCGCATTCACGAAACCAGACTTATACAATGCAAACGGATATTTGACATTTGGAAGAAGCAAATCAAAACTGACCTCTGTCAATCCCGGTTGCTTCAAAATGTTTATTTCTCCATCATTCATCAAATTGACTGTCTTGTTTTGGTTTTTGATTTTCAATTGCAGTTTAGAGGGTGCAATCGGACATAATGTGTTACCAAGATAAACTTCATACATTTGTTAATGCACCCCCTCTGCTGCCATTTCCATTGCTTCATTAACACCGATTACAAGGTAATCTACAATTCCGTCTAAATCCATGTCTGAAGAAACATTGTTGTTATTTGTCATTTCAACCTTGATTTCTGCAGTTGTAAATCTGTTTACAACATCTCGTTCTGCAATTTCACGAAGATATTTCAACTCTTCATTTGAAGTTGAAAGTGCATTCGCAGTTTCACCGGTATTCTCTGCAGTTGCAGAAAGGTCAGCACCTAGTGTTTCTGAAATTGATTCACCTATTCCTTCACCCCAAGAATAGCCTTTGTTATAAGCATCGGTATATGCCCAACGAGAAAGTCCCAGGCTTTCAGCAGTTAAGTTTGCTTTTGAAACTTTTTCTTCATAAGTTCCGTTGCCATATTTAACTGCAAGTTCCTCAACCATATTATCAAGTCCAGACCGCCAACCTTGAACTGAAACAGCGAGTTCTGTGCCGAAAAGTTTATCAATCGCACTTGCTATGGTTTCAAGGATGCCAAGTACATTGTCTGCCATATCACCGAATAAATGTATTATAGAGCCTATTGGGTCATTAAATACATTTCCGAAGAAGTTTGCAAACGCAGCGAATCTGTTCCAGAAAATGTTGATTATGCCAAGCACCAAGTCAACCAACGAAAGAAAAAAATTCCATATGAATGCAACCGCACTCATCAAAGCACCCACAATCATCCCGGTTGCACTTAATGATGTATCTTTTGTTTTGTTAATTGCAGCAATAACTGCATAAAATGCTGCGACCACAGCAATTACGATTAACAACACCCAAGTCAACGGAGATGCCCACAATGCTGCATTAAATGCAAGTTGTGCCTTTGTCAATCCCGTTGTTGCAATCATTTCAGATGTTATGGCAGCACCATGTGCAATTGATTTGATTGTACCGATTGTTTTCGCAATGTTTGATGCCACTTGAACACCTTTGTTAATAAGTAAAGCACCAGTATATAAACCAATGGCAGTTGTAAGTCCAATCACAATTGGTTCAAGAACCGCCCAGTTTTGAGCCAACCAGCTTATCATTTTAAGAAGAGGTTGTGATGCCATATACAATCTGTTCGTCACACCAGTCCATACTTGAGCCCAGGTCATTGGCATATCTTCAAATGATTTGCTAACATCCGAAGGTATCTCCAACAGTGCATTTTTAACAATAGAGGCAGTGATTTTTCCATCGGCAGCCATATCACGAAGTTTGCCAATAGGAACATCCATATAATCTGCCACTTGTTGCATAACATTCGGTGCTGCTTCAAATACTGCATTGAATTCTTCGCCTCGCAAAACACCCGAACCCAAAGCCTGAGTCAACTGTAATTGCGATGCTTTCATTTCTTGCTGACTTGCACCTGCAATGGTATATAACTTATTAAGGTTTGTCGCAAAAAGAACCGCCTCATCGTTTGAAAACAACTTGCCGGTTCGGAGTGAGAGTTTTGCAATCATATCCGCAGTATCAGCATAAGAGCTTCTCGACTTCTGTGCTGCAACGAATATTTTATTCTGCAAAGTTTCAATATCGTTGTACTCATCTACAATCATATTTAGTCTTGCAGTTGTTTGTACATATTCATCTGATAAATTTACAAGTTTTTTGACACCTTGCATCGATGCATATGCACCAACAAGACCCATTATCTTTCTACCAAGTCCACTTAAGCCGGAGGAACTTTCATCAATTCTGCGATTGTATTCATCTTGAAGGTTTCCGAGTTCTGCGGTCTGTTGTGCTGCTGCTTGAAGTGATTGTCTTGCCTGGTTTATCCGTTCACTGTCAAAACTACCATTCATCGAAGTTTCAACTTGTTCAAAGCCAATACACAAATTGTCAAGTGCCGACAACATATTATTTATCGGTGCGGTCACTCTATCATACAAACTAATGGTTGATGAAATACTCGCCATCGTCTTCACCATCCTTTCTTGGTATGATTAAAAATAGCCGTTTGACTATTTTTTCGATTTTATTTTCTTTGCCTCTGCCATTTCTTGCTCAACCCTTATGCGAATTGATGCAATGAGAAAAGCCTTTTCATTTCTTTCCATATTTAAAAAAACAGAAGGTAATATGTGGAGTTTCTGCAACACATAGTGAGCATAATTTGCCTCCGCATCACCTTCCTCAATTAGTTTTTTGCTTCTTCAACCTTATCTTCAAGTGTGGTATTAAAACCATTGAAATTCTGAATAAATGTTGCGAAGTCCTGATATTCACCAGGGTCATCAATCATTTCTTTAAGAAGGTCTTCCGGTGTCATAACTCCGTATGAATCCTGGAGTTCCTTATCGTAAAGATTAGGTTCTACAACACAAGCACAAATCATCTTTGCAATATACTTTGAAGTGTCCAACTTCGGTCTGTAAAGATTAGGTTTGCCTGTCACCTGAACTTCCTTCATACAAGAGTCTCTGATTTCATCATTCTCTTTTGTATTTAAAGGTTTAATAGTCCAAAGCAAAGGTTGACCATTCTCGTCAACGAGTGATTTTGTTGCTGCATAAGTTGTATTTTCTTTTGTGATTTTATTCTGTTTCATAAATCTGCTGAAACTTGACATGGTTTATACCACCTTTCGATTTTTATAAAATAATAGACCCCCACATCAAAAGACATGAGGGTCAAAATGTTTACTGCATACCGTCAAGAAGTTTGAAGGTTTCAGGCATCTTGAAGTCTTCAAATGTGAAGTCCATATCTTCATCAAGGTATTCACCATCTGCATCAAACTTGGCAAGAATGCCTCCGTCTATATTGCAGTCAATAAATACTATTGTCTGTCTACCTGCTGCACTTGTCGGGTCATCATTTGTGACCTGAATTTCAAAATATACATCCTCACCGGTATCTTTAAATTCCAGCATCATCTGTCTGAAAATAGAAGAGTTATAATGGCAGGTCGCAGAACCCGTTCCCTTCCATCCAGTTGACTTATTACCAGAACCAGTCTTGCCGAGAATTGCAATTTCAGCCTTTGTCTTTTCAAACTTTGCTTCAAAGTTTATCATCTGCATGAAATTGTATCTGTTTCTGCCAATAGTAACATAACATTCTGCAAGTTTTGCTGATACGGCATCTTTTGATTTCATTGTAATATTAGACATTCTGTTTCACTCCTTCCTTATCTTACAACAGTTGTCATATACAATTTAGCCATTGCATTGACAGGCTGAATTGCACCATTTATAACAACTGATTTCTTTGTATCACCCTGTGAAACAACTATATCTTCATCCTTGAAGTCTTCAATTGCTCTGATATTCTGCAGTTCTTCACGATGCTTAACAAGGTCTGCCCAAAGGCTTATTCTTCCTGATGCATCATTCGGAACTACACCGAGATATTTTGTATTGAACAGAACCGCATCATCATTTGCACACTGGTCAATAACTCTAATTGTCTGGTTATCCTTGAAAACATCACCCTTTGTTTCTGTTGTAGTAACAAGTGAGTTAACATCTTCAAGAACTCTTATTTCAGAGCCTACCTTGTGAAGTGTAAATTCACCATTCTTGATTGCCTGAACAAGTTCTGCCTGTGTGTAGTCTACATCAACTGTAAACTCACCATCGTACAATTTGTTCAAGTTGGACTTGTTGATTGCACAACCAGCAACAATACCCGTCACCCAATAAACAAGGCTTGTTTCAGTCCAACCTGCATCTGTTGTCTTGTTCTTTACATTGATAACACCTTCATAATCTGCTGCCTTGTTATATACAACAACCTGGAACTTCGCACCAACTTCATCACGAAGTCTCTTGCAGAAATTCGCATATAAAGACTTTATTGTGTCATCAGTTGCCACAACACCGAGTGCATTGTATGAATAAGCCTCAATCTTATCAAGGTATGTCTGGTGTGCAGATGCATCAACAGTTCCATTTGTACCTGTTGTAAGAGCATTTCCGGCAGTTACTTCAAGAGTTGCTTCTGCGTTGAATGTTACAAATTCATTTGCAACAAGTTCTGCTGCAGTAGTAACTGTCTGCACATCAACCACTGTGCTTCCTATCACTGTCTTTACATCAAACTTATTTTCGTCATCGATATTCTTCTGAATAACAATTGTAATATTGTTTCCGCATATACCAGAATATTTAGCTGTTGCATAAGTGTTTGCAGCCTTAATGCCACCGCCATTTATACGATAAGCATACAAGGTTCTGATATTCTTAAACAAATCACGAAGTCCTTTGAGTTTGTCATCGGTATATAAATATCCGAAAATCTTTAAACTGTTCTTCTGGAAATCTTCATTTGTGACCTCAAAAACTTCACCTTCAACACCCCAATCAAGTTCGAGGGGCATTGTTGCAATACCTCTATCAGACAATGTTGCACTTGCAGTTGCAAGAGAAACAAAGTTGATATATGCACCGGGAAGAATCTTGTTATGCGTTGTAAATGTTCCTCCACCTAATGCCATATTAGTTCACCTTTCCTTTCATAAACTTACAAAGAAGAGAATCCACCTCTTTCAATGTTCCCTGAAAATCATCCGGGAGAATTGCATTAAGCACATCTCTTCTATTTGAATATTTTTTTGAAGCAAGAATTTGTTCTTTGGTGAATACAACTTTTTCTTGCTTTTTTTCTGTCTTTTTCATCATCATCATTCCTTTACTTCTGTTCCATAAGCTGCAGTTTCCATATTTGGAATGGGTTCTTTTTGCTTATAGACAAACATATCGTAATTCACAAAGAAGTGAAGCATATCATCCACAATTTCAGCATTCATATTTGTTCCTCTGATTTTTACTCCTTCAACATCGATAATTTCAAGTGCATCATTCAGTTTTTCAATAACGGAATAATACTCTGCTCTTTTATCTTTAGATGAAGGAAAGTAATGAATACAAAACTGATTCTGTCTGAAATATCGTGTACCAAGAAATTGGTCTGTTGTTGGGTTTAAACACACAATAGAAAAGCAAGGCTCTTGTAAACCTTGCTCTACCGATTCAGTGTAAATTTCGTAATCGTCACCAAAAGAAGAGTTTATGGCAACACATATTCCATCGATAATTTGATTTATCATTTGAAACATTCCTCCAAGTATTTTTTAAGTTTTGCCTCTAGTATCTTTGAAGATGCTGCCTGAATCTCTTGTTCTGATAATGTCAACATAAATTTACCCTCAACCCAACCTGCACCGCCTCTTGTTCTGTGGCCGAATTCCACATAAGAGGCATACTCGACAGGATTGATGATTTCAATAACATATACACCGCCATAGTGATTTACTTTAAGGTTGCCCACATAAGAAGATGCCCCTTGGCTTTTTTCACCCGTCCACCCTCTCTTTAATGTTCCACCTTTTTCGCCAGTCCATGCCGGATACACCCCTGTCGGTGTTCTTTTAATAACCTTTGCCAAAAGCCTCGCTGCAAGTTCCTTTGCACAAGATTCTATAAATGCATTGACTTGATTTGCACCAAGTTTTGAATTTATTTTTCTTCTGAATTCTTCAAGTTCCCGGACATTCACATTGCCGTTTTTTGCCACTATGCCCACCCCTTGAATAGTTCCACACCAATTTCTTGGTGCGTACTATAAAAAGCAGGTACACCACTTGACTTGTATTCAGTGGTCACACCATTTTGTGTGACAGTCAACTTTGAACCAGGTTTTACAGTGATTTCAGGTGCAAGAAACACCTTTGTGGTTTGAACAACAGATGCACCGGTTTCCGTTTGATTTGCATTAGTTACAGTACTGAATGACAACCTGCAAGGCACATCTTCCAACACCACTACATCAGCACAACCAGTGGTTTTATTAGGATTTTTGATTTTCTGGTGTTCAGTGATTGTACATCTGCCATCGTACAAGGTCTCCAGAACTTTTCTTGCTCTTACCATTGCATTTTTCGGTAACATAATAAATCACCTTCCATACTGTGCATTAACATATTCAGAAACACAGTGAGTTTTTCTTCTTCCGAAGAACCGCTACCAAAATTCACACTTGTGTCTCCTTCTTTAATGCTCGTTATTGCACCAGTTAAATCCAAATCGTTCAATTCCAACTGACCTGTTTGTTTCCTTGCGAATAGAAACTCTCCACAAACAACATCAACCGCCACATTGAATAATCCATCAGGAACAGAAGTGCAGTTGCAAGAATTCTTGATATGATTTTCGACCTTTTGCATTGCAAAGCATATTTCCCAAGCATCACTCTCTTTCAGGACATACCCGAAAGACACCAGCCTTTTCAGAACCGATTCATAAAACAATTCCGAAAGGCTGGAGTTTTTCATAATGCTTGAGATATTTGCAAAGATTATCATCATTCTTTCATCCATGCAATATCACACCTTTATTTTTTCTTTGAAGTGGTTTTGCCCTCGCTTGGCTTTTTTTCTGTCTTGGGTTTTTCAACAGGCTTTTCTTCTGTCTTGGGTTTAATCGTTTCTCTATATCGTCTTAACAACATAACGATTCACCTCATTACTTCTTAAACTTTGCAAGAACTACCTTTGATTCGTTTGTAAGTTTTGCTGTGTAATGTTCATCAGCAGAAATAACTGTTGTCTTTGCAAGAATGTCTCTATCTGTTTCAACTTCAACATTTCTCTTAAGATAAATTGTAATTGCTGAATCTGCTGTTCCAACACCATCTGCACCGGGGTCTTCGTTTGCATCAGCCTTTGAAACTATAACAATAGGATTGAGCCAGTTGCCGTTGCCGTCATCCTTAACCTTCTTGGACTTAACAACCTGACAACTTGCAACCTTACCGATTACACCGTTCATTACTACATCAAGAGGATATTTATCCTTTGACTTGAAGTTTTCATCGAGAAGAAGTGTTTCTTCCTGAAGAGGATGAATGAAGAGTACCTTTTCAAGACCTTCATCAACTTCATCTTCAAACTTTGTATTTGCCTTTACAATGCCATCATAACCAATCTGACCTGCAGAACCGTCATATGTAAGAGTTGCCTTGCAAAGTTCTTCATAACAGTCTGTGTCAACCTTTGAGCCAACAGCAAGTGTAATCTGTCTTGTTGCTTCGCCAACTGCATCACCATAGCCGGAAAGAGCAGATTCGTCTGTGATTTCAACTGCCTTACCAGCCTTCTTGATTTTTGCCTGTGTAGAAGATGCTGTAAGTACTGTTGTACCCATTGCCACACCTTCTGCAACATCTTCTGCATCACCGATATATGCATACTTGGGAATTGTAATTGTGTCACCAGCTCTACCAACAAGTGTTGTGTCAATATGAGCAATAGGTGAAAACTTAATCTTCTTCGGAAGTGTTGCTGAAATTATGTCAGCCATTACTTCGGGGTTTATAAGGTTTTCTAACTTTGTCTGTGCCATAATCTTTTCCGTCCTTTCATTATTCCTTTAAGGAATCATATAAATCTTTGTTTTCGTTGTACAGGTTCAACTTGTCCTTGTATGACATTTTGTTGAACTGTTCTTTTGTAAGACCTTTGGTATCCGGGTCAGTGGGTTCACCAAGAACCGCACCCTTTACCTGTGTCTTTTTGGGTTCGTTTGTTTCAAAAAGGTATGCATCGGACTTTTTGATTGCAGTAATCTGTTCATCAAGACCTTTGATTGTTCCGTCATCGTTAAATTCCGCTTTGTCAAGGTCTTTGAGAAGAGCCATAACAGCAACCTCGTTTTTTGCTTTTGCATTAACAAGAGCAGACTTAACCGCATTATCGGTCTTTAACTTCTTAATTTCCGCTGCGTATGCCTCGTCTTTTGCCTTGTTGTCATTCTGCATTGTTTCAATCTGCTTTTTTAGTTCGGTTACATCACCGGCGGAATTCTTCAAGGTTTCAATCTGTCCGTCTCGTTCCTTGACGAGTGCTTCTGCTGTATTCTTTGCGGTGTTCACTTCGTCAAATCGTGCTTTCGGAATGTAACCTTTCAATTCTTCCTGTGAAGCAGTTTCAAGTTTCTTTGCGGTCTCTTCATCGATACCTAATTTCACAAAATCTTCTTTTTTCATTGCCTTAACAGTCCTTTCAAATTCATTTTTTACCTGGTTCAGTCCAGTTCTATTTGTCTTGCTCTTTTTCGTCTACAATACCAAAAAGACGGATATATTAAAAACCCCGGTGTGATGATTGAAAAAGCAAGTTGAATGAGTTGTCCTTTTTGTCTAATCACACCAAGGTTTCTAACCTAATTAAAAATGTGCATAAAAAGAGGCACTATGAAACATAGCGTTTCACAATGCCCTATATTTGCCTTGTTTTGCCGTTTTTACGGCATAATAAAAGCACCCTATACTTTTGGGTGCTTGTGTTATTAAAATGCCTTGTTGCCCCCCAGGATTGCCCTGTGGTGCGTTGCGTTATGTTAAATGTTTTTTATTTTCTGTTCTCAAAACACCAATACAAATCTTTTTTTATTTCATCGTATTCGTGTTCATATAGAACTTCATCAAATTCTCCGTTATTGAAGTCTTCATAATAGATTTCAAGTTCTTCAAGTAATTCTTTTGTCAATAAGTTGTTTTCAATTTCATATTTGATTAGCGGTAATATAATACAAAGTCTTAAATGTTCATCACTTTCTACCTCATCACCTGCATAGATATAAAAATACGAGTTCTCAAGAGTTCTGCCTTCTTTGAAACCAGAACTATATCCTATAAATCTGTTGAACGCTTCCTTATAATCGTTATAATATGATTCTTCTTCAGATACAAACTTTTTCACTTGAATCACTTCCTTAATCTATATTTCCACACATTTGCATTGACCTTTTTGTTTGAAACAACATTCACCTTGACATTTGGGTGTGCCTTTTTAAATTGCTCCATTACACCAACACAACTTTCACACATCCCTCTTTCAGATAGCATTGTTATTTCACTGATGTTTTTCGTTTGTAACAGTAAATGAAATTCTTCAAATAACTTTGCTTCTGTGTCATGATATGTTCCCCCTCTTATTGAACCATCAGGGTTCACTACATCAATATACTCAAAATTGCGATTTGGGTTCAACAAGACAACTTGAGAATTTCCTTTGTAATTTTTTAAACCCTTGCTGCCTACATCGTCGATTTGACTGTGTGCTATATATAGGGTTTCTTCGTTATCGATGTATGCACCAGCAATATTGCCTGACTTTTTAAAAGCACTAGGGAAGTTATTTCTTTTTTCTTTGATGATTTTCTCATCCATATCAAGTATTTTTTGAACCGACACATCACCACTGTCAACCTTGTACTGATTGACAATTCTATACTGGTGTTTTAAAGTACCCCATTGTTTACTATCATTATACTTGATATCTTTGAACTTTTCAAATGAATTAGGTGAAATATCTTTTAATACGGACTTATATCGTTCATATTGCTCCGCATCGGTTGTCATCCCATATTGACCATAATTGGCATCGATAATATGTTCTTTTGCCCAGTCCTTATATGTCATATCATCGGGCACATAATATGTATTGCCTTCTGAATCTCTCGCTGCTCGTTCTCCGGGCGAGAAATCATCGTCAAAATAAGGAACTGTAACCGACCTGCACCAAACATGAAAAGGTGGGGCAGTAACACCAGGTTGATAGTCTTTCATCGGGAAATTTTTCCCATCCATTTCTTGACATATATCAGAAGTATGCGAATCAAGTGTTGCCACTATCTCAAATTCTTCTACATCAAGGTCATTGAACGCTTCTTTTTGTGATACAGAGTGGAAATATGCCTGTTCTGTCATTACAAGCCGACCTGCTTGATTTTTTGTTACATCAAACTTCTTTGCAATGGCTTCTATTGCACTGTCAGGTGACTTTCCTAATACACAAGTTCTCGTTAACTGTTGGTGCAGTTCATTTACAAGCTGGGTTCTTTGTCCCCATATTCTTTCGGAGAAGTTCTTTCCGTCTGCTGCCCAGGGTTTCGATATAATGTTCGACAATTTCTTCTTATCAATCTGACCAATATCCCAGCCGACATTGAAACCTTTCTGCACTTCAAATATGCTCCGGTAATAGTTGTCTGTATAGACCTTTCTTGCCATTGCATCTATTTCATCAAGTTCATTCCCGAATGCGACCTCTGCTGCGTTCTGCGTTCTTATCTTTAAGGCCTCAAGCCTTGATATATGGAACTTTGCAGATGCATTTTCAAGTTCTTTCATCCACATCTGGTCTATTGCGTTTTCTCGACCATATTTGATGTATTCTTGAACATCCCATTTAAATTCTTTCAGTTCCGCAGAGGTTAAAAACTTTCTTGCCTCATCAATGGTGACAGCATTGTTTTTTGCAAATCTACCATACCAAATATCAATCTCTTGTTCTATCTGTCTCTGTGCTATTTCAAAGGCAGGTTCTATTTGTCTGTATGCGTTTATACCATAAGAATTTGATGCAGATTCTAATACTTCAAATCTTTTCTTCCAGTATTCTGATGTTTTGTTTGCTATTGCACTCACCACTTTTCCAAAAAGAAAAGCACCCGATTATTGAGTGCTTTTCAACTGTTATTCTTCTTCCTCTGGTTCGGTGTTATTTACCACCGGATTAAATGCATTACCATACTGTTCTGCATTTTCTTCTTTTTCTTTTTTTATTCTGTCGAGTTCCGCTTGAACATCTTTCACATAAGGATGCTTTGCAAGTCTTGTTTCCAATGACAAGTCTTGTGACTTATTCACATTATCAATTACTTCACCCTCATTCATCGGCAAGTCACGATTGAATATAATCTCGACCTCTTCACCTTCAAAATCACCAATGCCGACATTGTGAAGGTGCATATTGATAAACCAAAGCAACTCTTCAAATGCTGCCTGATATTCAATCTCTGTGCCGTTTGCATCGAGGTCTATATCAGAATACATTGACTGTATATTCATCTGGTTTGGTGTGCCTAGTGTTCTGTCATCTTTTGCATCATATCCCATGCAGTTCTCAATGATTGCCTTTTTGAACATCTCAATAATTGCCTTATAGTTTTCTGCATTGACTTCAATTTGAAGTGTTCTGACATCACCACCAGCACCATCAACTGTTCTTACCTTAACCGCACCATATGTTGCAAGGTTTCTTCTAAACTCACCAAGATTTTCTCCGTCATAGTTAACTACAACAAGGATTGTATTTCTTGGGTCTTCCTCCATTTGATTTTGGAAGTTTGATTCGATAATATTTAATCCGTCTTGTAAGGACTTCACCATTTTAATCAATGGGATTTCATTACTGTTATATTTAAAGGGAATTAACGGAATTTTTGTCCAGTTGTAAGGTGTATCATCTATTGAGAAATAATACTGATAATAAGGCTCTGTTGCCTTTAATGAACCACTTTTTGAAACCTTAAAGTAATAAATACCACTGTCATCATATACTTCAATCTTCTGCACTATTTCTTCTTTCTTGCCCTCATATACAATTACTTCATATATTCTGATTGCATAATCAAGAACAGTATGTTCCGCATCCTTCCAACCAGGGATAATTTCAAAAGGTTTAAACTTTTTAAATGACAGTTCACCTTGTTCATTGTAATATACAAACATCCACCCAATACCGCCATTGAGTGAATCCTCGCCTATTGATTTTAATGTTCGTGTGAATTTTTTATTGAAAAACTGTTTTAATACTTTAGCATAAACCTCATTTTCACACTTGATTGTAAAGGGTTGTCCTAACAAATAATTGTTCTTCTGAACAACCATTTTCTTATACTGGTTATCGACTATTCGGTTGTTTGGAAGATTATCTACAACCTCCAATGTTCCGTCTTTGCCAATAACTGTTCTTTCTCTATGCAGAATGTCATGCTTTCCGTCAAAGTATCTTTCCCCCTCAAGCATTGCTTTTCTTCTTTGTGACTGTTTGAATTTCCTTATTTCCTTGATAATAAACTGTTCATCCGTCAGTTGTCTTTTGTCTATCATTTTGTCAATTTTTGTTCGCAGAGTGTCAATAAAGTTGAACACATCATCACCGCCTTATTCTGCATTGTTAATATACTTCTTTATTCTGTGCCATTGTCATTTTTAATCTTGCATTGATACTCTTTCTCCGTAACATCGTGGAAATCTGACACATTACTGTTTATGCCTAAATGAATTGTTTTAGCGTAAATATTGCCGTCGCTAATATACATTCCCTCTTCAGCCTTGAGAGTATAAAGCGTGTGTCCTTTTACATTTCTTTCAATTACCTGCATATCAAATCTCCTTTACTGATTTTCATCGGGAATTACTATCCATCCGAGAAAATTTGCCTCGTCAACTTTTGTCTGAAAAGCACCGTCTCCGAACTTTGCATCATAATTTGCTTTATTCATACCGTTTTTATCAAACTGTATAGTCGGATTTCCGGAAACTTTCCCAAGACCGTCAAAGATTGAATTTATACTGTCAATAGTTAAATCCGGACAAAAATAAAATGAAATCTTACCGCCCGAAGTGCATCTTATCGAGCCTTTTTCAAATCTTATGTTTTTAAGATTTTTACATCCGTTAAATGCTGCCTCAAAGTTTGCAACATTTGGCAAGTTTATATATTCTATTGTTTCGAGATTTGTGTCGTCGGTAAATATATGGTTTCCTTTTATGGCAATATAGCTTTCAACTCTGCCAACCTTTTTAAGCTTTGTACAGGTATGAAAAGCCGCTGTCATATTGGTACACTGCGAAAAATCAACCTCAGGCGCAATAACTAAATTTTCGCACATATGAAACATTCCGTAAGCCATTGTCGGGTGCAAAGGGTACTTTGGATAAATATACTTGTCCGTGCTTCCGCCAAATGAATTTGTCTTGATATTTCCAGGAGAGCCGTCCATTCCCTGATAATTTTCACGAAATCCATATTCTTGGAATAAATCCCATGTAATTTCCGCATCTATAACACTGTCAGCTTTATTCTTGAAATTTGTGAATTCTGTCTTACTTGGACTTTCTTGGTTTTTAACTTTTCCAAGACCAATCTGCTCTTTTGTAACTTTATGGGGATTGTTTGTATCGTTTAAATGGCTTGAACTATCACTCACAATGGCAAACAATTCTCGTTTCCACTGCTCAAGTACATCTACATACTGTTCTATAAGCACTTCGCCATTATTCATTCCAAGCTTTACTGTGACACCGGTATATACGGAGGTGTTCCATACATAAGTTATATTACCCTCATCATCACAGCACGAAAAACGAATCAGGAAAGCAATCGCACCGACTGTCTTTGTTGCGTTCTGTGATACTAACCAAGAGAACACAACCTTCGTGTCATCCTCTTGGTCTATTGCTGCATCATCAACTTCATATACATTGGGCGATGCACCCGGGGTTGTGTTGCTCTTATAAAGCACTTCTATCTTAGTGCATTCAAGTACATTATGACCTTCGATCTCTTTTGGTACAGAAAACGAAAGTCTCTCTGAATTGTGGTCATACTGTATCAACGAAGGTCTGTCAACGGATTCAACAACAATGTTTCTTGTGACAGTATCTATCTTGAAGTATGCATCGTTATCAACAATAATATTTGCGTGTGACATTTGTTTCATCCTTTCTTAATCAAACGAAAATGTGTCAGGTAACATTATCTTGCTGACACCATAACGCATTGAATCCATTCCATGTGAAAATTCATGATCAGGTTTGTCTGTTGGTTTTCCATCTTTATCTTTTGACCAACAATAATTGTCAATTTCCTTCCTGAATTCCACACATCTTGGATGAATAATGATTTCATAGTTCTGTATTAACTGAATTCCATGGTTAACTGAATCTTTACCTTTTCTTGAAGGTTCTGCCTTGAGTCCTTCTTCCTGTAATTCAGCAATGGACTTTGGTTCCGCATTATCACATACAATCCTTTGTCCACCATATCCTTTTTCTTTGATTGCAGCAGCAATGACCTTGTTTGTCACCCCTGTTTTATACCATTCATCAAAGATATATATTTTCATATTGGTGTTGTCCACCAATTCACAAACAAATGCATTTGGATCTGTAAAACCAAAGTCAAGGTTGAATGCACACTTTATTCCAGGAATTTGTCTAATCACATTCACATCAAAGTCTTCAACCTTGTGGTTTGGATAGATTAGACCTTCTGCAATACCCCATTCACCTTCACCTTCAATTCTGTATCTTCTTGGGTTCTTTTCTTTCATCTTCAAAAAGATGTTTCTGTCTGCTTCATCCAACCATTCATTGCATTCCCATGTAGTTGTTTTACAAAAGACATCTTCATCTTCTTCATCAAAGAACCTTGCTTTCAACCAAGATGTTGCAGACCAAGGGTTGAATGTCAGAGTGATTTGCTTGAAATATCCATCAGGAACTTCACCACGAATGGACATGTCCAGTTTGTTGAAGTCATCTTCATTTGATATTTCATAGGCTTCTTCAATCCACACCCAACAAAGAACACCTTTGTCAACAGAAATTGATGTGATTTTCAAACCATCATCAAGACCCCTGAAAAGGATCTTCTGACCAGTTGACTTCCTAGTGATTTGCATTGGTGAAACAGTGCAATCAAAAAAGGCATCCAAACCAAGTTTGTGAATTGCCCATTTCAAATCTGAATAGACAGAATCACGTAAAGTGTTTGAATACCTTCTGACACAAAGACCATTGCTTTCAGGAAACTGATATAATCTGTGTATCATGTTCAGGGCAGTGGTTTTTGATTTCTTTGAACCTCTGCTTCCTTTACAAACTCTATATCTTTTCTTTGTGTTCCAAAAATCAGCATAATTCTTTCCAACTGCTTCTTGAAGTGACACCTTCATCAGCATCACCACCTATTCTTTCAAATCATTCATGATGACAACAGGTTCAACTTCAAGTGCAACATTGTCCTTAAACAGACCAAATCTTTTTCCAAGAAGTTCTGCTGCTTTCAGTCTTTCTTTTTCGTCAGGTGCTTTATCAATGTTTCTTGCTTCTGAATAACCATCACCGCAACCTTCAACAACCACTATTTCTGATTTGGTTTCACCACGCATGACAGAAGTCAAAAATTCCATGACTTCCTTTGCATCAGCAATCTTTTTAGAACTGATCTTTTCAAGTTGTTCATCTATATAAGTTTTGACCTTAACATTTCTTAACAATCTTGATGCACCTGACATTGTAGCACCTTCTGATTTGGCATGGGGATATGCTACTTTATATGCCCTGGTTGCATTTGTGTCAATCAGGTATTCATCGGCAAACTTTCTTTGTTTGTCAGTCATAGAATTTTCACTTCCTTTCTTGCATAAATAAAAAAGAACAGACAGATTCTGCTCCTGCCTTTTTGTCTTCATCCAAAACAAAAAGGCACTCCCAAGTGTTAGGAATGACTTTCTGTATAAGGATGCTATATAGTATGAAAACGCACTTTAATGTAATAATCTATTTTAAATTATACATTATTTTTTTCGGCATACAATAGCATTTAGTGTCATAATCTGCCAACTTTAAATAATAATGGTTTTTCAAGAATATTCTGCCGGTACAACTATGTTTTGTAAAGCAGACATATGTATTCTGAACACAGTTCTCATTGACAGATGCATTTCTTCACATATTTCATCCCATTTAAGAAAATTCAAATACCTGCACCGTAGCAACAACCTTTCATCCGTGTTTTCAACATTATTAATTGCTGTTCTTATTTCCAGCTTCAAATTGAATAGTTTGTCAATATCTGCTTGTATTGATTCTTCAAGGTCAATGATTTTCATTATAGTTCTGGAAAAAAGGGCCTCACTTTGTGGACTACTTTGTATTTTTTCTTTTGCATAATTTATTGCACTTATTGTTACAACCTGTTCTCTTAGCTTATTCAGTTCTTCTTGATTACTTTTAATAAGCTCATCAAGTCTGTATGCTTGTCTTAAAAATTCTTGCGCAGTTAATTTATTCATACATTTGAATCCTCATCTACCCATTTTAGAATTGTGGCATAATGGTTTTTAACTTTTGCATCTTTTTTTATTATAAAATCAGCAAGCTTTTCTATGTAGTGGTTAAATCCGTCAATACCCAGCTTGTCAATTAACAAATCCATTTGAGATTGAGTAAGTAATACAACTCCCTTTCCGATACCTCCAACATATTCAAATGAATCTCGTTCTTGGCTGCTGCCGTCGTCGTTGTCGTCGTGTTCAACACACTCCACATTACTACTACAACAACTACTAACATTATAATTTAAAGACTCATTCTCATTATAATTATCATTCTCATTATAATTTACATTATCATTATAATTATAATTATAATTAAGGTTTTTTTTAGGTTTTTGTTCTGGTTTTTCTTTGGTTATGGTTTTGGTTTTTCTTTGGTTTCCTTTTTGGTTATGGTCTTGGTTATGTTCAGTATCGTTTTCAGAGCTTGAACTGCTTTGTTTTTTCGGTCTTCCACCCGATTTTCCATTTTGAACACAAGCATCATAACGAGTCATTGTTTTGTCAATCTGAGGTCTTGCCATAATAAAAATAGTTTTTTCAATCCCACTTGTTTCAGGCTCTTTGCCGTCAAATCCGTATTCAAGCACCGCACAGGCACATTTCTTAAATTCTTCCGGCGGAAGCTCATAAATGGCATCAAAAAAGCTTCTGTAAAACACCATGCTGTCCCTTTTCACTTTAAATTCTCCTCACATTTATTCTTATCAAAACGGCAAATCCTCTTCATTTCCCATTTGAGTTAAATTTATATCCTTTTGCTCTTTTGTGTCTGCTTGCTTGTGAACTTGTGCGCTGTCTGTATTACTCTTTGTCGATGCAAACCTTATTTCGTCAGCAATAATTTCCGTAATGTGCCGTACAGAGCCGTCATTTGCCGTAAATTGCGAGTTTTCAAGTCTACCCACTACCATTACAGGCTGACCTTTCTTAAAGAATTTTGACAGCTTCTCGGCTCTCTCACGCCACGCCACCACTCTGAAGAAATCTGCCTTTACAGCATTTTCCTCTTTGACAAAATCTCTTGCCACGGCAACATTTACTTTTGTAACAGCAACACCGCTCATTGTTGTTTCAAGAATAGGGTCTGCTGTCAGATTTCCGATAATAATAACTTTGTTAAGTGAAATACTCATTTTTAAAATTCCTTTCTTTGTGTAAATATTTTTATACATTGTATTGACATTGTGTATAATTTGTGCTATTATGAATATACTAATTGTGGGAGGTGTAATTTATGAAAACAGTAAGTACAAATATCCGAATAGACGAAGATGTAAAAAAACAAGCCGATGCACTCTTTGAAGAGCTGGGCCTCAATATGTCCACAGCAATCAATATATTTTTACGACAAGCTCTTTCCAATAATGGTCTGCCCTTTGAAATCAAAGCAAAAAGACCAAACGCTGTGACTCTTTCGGCAATGAGAGAGACACAAGACATCCTCGACGGCAAAATCCCTGCAAAAGCTTACTCCGACGTAGACGAACTTTTTGAGGATTTGGAAAATGGCATATAACATTAAACTTTCAACACAATTTAAAAAAGACTATAAACTCATAAAAAAGAGAGGTCTTGACATTTCTCTTTTAAAAGAGGTTGTCGCCTTGCTTGCAAACGGAGAAAAGCTTGAGGAAAAGTATAGAGACCATTCTCTGACAGGCGAATATAAAGGCTTTCGTGAGTGCCATATACAGCCAGATTGGCTTTTGGTGTATAAAATCCAAAATGATGTGCTTGTGCTTACATTGTCAAGAACCGGCACACATAGCGACCTGTTCTGATTCATCATCTCACCGCCGCATTTGTGCGGCGGTCTTTTTATGCCCTTTCGTTTATGGCACATATAACATCAGATAACTCAAAGTCATTTACAAAATCAGGAGCCGAAAGTTCAATAAAACAATCGTAATGATATTTGTTGTAAATGCCGTTGATTTTAACTGCCGTCACTTCATCGTTGTGAAAAAGAGTATATCCGCAAGCCTTGCATACTCCGACTTTTCTTCCCACAGGAGCATTCGGACAATCACGATTGCAAGGGTCTGAATAACATATTTTGCACATTTGCTTTTCCACCTCCGTATTTTTCAGTTTCAAAAAAGGGGCACTTAATAACTCTTGTTGAATATTGGGGCTTGTTATGTATGTCTTTTCGCAAAACCCTTTGCGTTTTCCATCCCGGGACCGCCTGAAAATTTGATGACCAGGCACAAAGACCGCCCGACTTTGCACAGTCAATGCAAATAGATGCAGCACTCTTGCAGCGTTTGTTTTTCATTTTTTATCCACCTCTTTTGCCATAATAACAATATCTCCGGGAAAAATAATACCTTCCTCGTTGTGTTCGTAAACCCACGCCATATATTCCTGCATTGAAACACTCTCAGGCTTGTACTGTTTTGCAATGTCCCAAAGGGTGTCACCCTCATTTACTCTGTGCTCAACTGCGCTGTATTCATAAGGCGCATCTTGTATGTAAAGAATAATAAGCAGGGCTAAAACAAGAATTATAAAAAATATCTTGCAATTTTGAAAAATATGTTGTATAATAGCCTTGCGCATTGTCGGTCTCGTTTTTGACCGATTGGCAGTCGATACTGTTCCAGCAGTTCGGCTGCCTTTTTTATTTGTCAAAATTCCCATTGCTTTCATCCTCTCACCTTTTCTTCAGACTTAATTTTAAATATAGAAACCTCGTGCTTGCCGGGCATCTTGATGCGGCTAGTGTGAATGCCCTGCCCTCTGGGATAGAGAACCAAAACATTCGGATTTCTTCCGAAATATCCCGTGTAACACATAACAAGACGGCCGTCGACATAAGCATTTATGACTCTCGCCCCACCGGGCTTTATAGATTCTTCTCTGTATTCAATTTCGTCCATCACTCCGCACCGCCTTTCAACAGTTCGGGGTTATCGTGTATGTTACCAATTACTTTTGTTAGCGCTGCGACTGACATCGTGAGAGCGTCGGTTTCTACCGACACAAACAGGTCTTGCCAATACCATCCGCCATAATAATTGTTCCAAACTATTTCAAATGGTTTTTCATCAATAATTGGATAACCTTTTGTTTGACAGATATCACCCTCAAATATCTTCTTGCCGTTCTTGTCGGTCAAGCCTGTGTATTGTCCTACTGTTTCGGGGTTTACGCTGTGTGCGTGTTCTAATTGGTTATGGTTGCAGATTTGCTTTATTTCTTTTGTTAAGTTAATCAAGTCGCCATAATGCCAATTACCTGCTATATCTTTACCTCTAAACAAAATCTCTCTCATTCCTGCACACCGCCTTTCTCGGTTGGGTGGTCGCTCCAATCAAGAGCCTGACCACACCATTGACAATATTTATGGTTTTCATTATCAATCAGCCATTTGCCACATTCAGGGCAAGGATAGCAACGGTATGTCAATACTTTGTCTTTGCCATCAAATGCTTTAACGCTTGACGGATTCACAACCCTAACTTTTTTAGCTTCAGCGTCTTTTTTCTTTCTCAATGCAACAGGCTTAATTGTTTCGTTATACTTTTTGTTCATTTTGTTTCCTCCGTTTTGAATTGCGATTTTATTGTGGGTTACAATACACACCCATAGCCCCAATTATCAGGAATTTCTTCTTCGCCATATTCCAAATTGTATTTATTAAGCAATTCGATTTCTTCTGCCTCAATTGTCCCTCTCCGTTCATTTACACCACGCCTGTAAATAGAACTTCGTATGTCGATATAGCTCTCACCAATTTCATTTGCAAATATTTGCTTTGCTTTTCCTCTTGTTTCAGCAATAACATACAATCCCGAATAATCATTCTTTTCAAAGCACCAATATATATTCATACTCTCACTCCTTAAAATCGTTCTTTTGTTTGGTTTTAGAATTGCGATTTTATTGATGATTTCTCTTTAATCTTTTATTAAGCGATTTTGTTATAATATTTTCTTGATGTTTGATTATGCGTTCTTTAATCAGACACCAAAAACGAACTTTTTTATTGCATTCTTCACAACAAGAGTTAAGCCAACAATACCGCTTAAAAAGTCTTTTTCTCATCATTTCAGAATTGACTATATCCCAAGTTAAATCTTTATCTTTCATACTCTCACTCCTTAAAATCGTTCTTTTATTTGTTTTCTGTTAGGTCTTTTAAAGTATCGTCAATCCCTCGTATTGAAACGGCATATTCAACACCTATTGCACACGGGAATGGATATGCTTTCTTTTTTGCCCTCTCCGCAAACTCTTTGTATGCTTGAATTTTTGCATTTTTAATATCTCTTAAAACAGATGCTTCCGTTTCATCAAGCATTGCCATTATTTTTTCTAAACCTTCCTTGATTTCCTCTTCTCTCCTCTAAAACATTTCAATCTCTGCTTTTTGGCGGTCAATTTCTTCAAATGCCCAAAGTACTGTTCTTGCGTAACTCAATACCGGCTCTTGAAATATATCACAATCAATTCCATATTTATAATATTTTTTTGCCTCTTTTATTGCATCATCCGTCATTGTCATTCTCCTTAAATTCCTCAAACATATTTATTTGGTCAGGATGAAATTTTTCTTCCATCCACCAGCGAAAAACATTTTCTCCTGTATTCCAATGTGGATTTAATTCAAGCCCTGCGGTTTTTCTCGCTAAAATCATTTTGTCAAAGGCATTTATATACGCTTTTTTATAAGTCGGGAATAATTCAAACTCTCTTTTTCTCTCGCATTTTGATGCCATCGAGCATCCTACACACCCTACTCTATGAAATCCCATCTCATAAAGCGGATTAAGCTCTACTTTTGCATCTGCTAAGAAATCCCAGACTTCATAATCTTCCCAATCTATAATTGCGTTAGTTGTTGTTTTTCCACGCCTTTGACATATTTCAGTCAATTTTCTTATATCGCTGTTGTCATCAAGATAAACCTTTTTTTTAATATCTCTCTCAAAACTTTCATACACGGTTCTTGATTGTCTCTTATGACTTTCTGCTTTTCTTACGCCAGTAACTATATGACTGTTATTTCCATAAGTTTCTTTGAGTTCAGAACAGCAGTATCTAACAATCCTTGTTGGTGGCATTTTTTTCTTTACAATAAGCTGCCACATAGTCAGCTTTGGCATAGTATATAGTGTTTTTATTCCTTCAAGTTCAAGTTTTCTAAATAATTTTCTTATATGTAGAACCGTTGGAGGAGCATCAACTGTTGTATGACTGTGCTGCACAATGAATGGTATTCCTGCTCTTTTTGCAAGTTCTACTATCACTGCACTGTCTTTGCCGCCTGAACAACAAATTGATACAGGTTTTTGATAATAGTTTAATGACATTTCACTTGCTATTTTCAATCGTTCTATCGCAATATGTTCTTTATCCATTTTCTCACCTCACAACTGGTTTTGCCTCAAACGGCGAATTTATCTCATTAAGGTCAATGCCAAGCACCGTCTTTAACTTGTGCTCACAAATCCATATAGCGTCCTCGTCGGTCTGATAATCGTAATAATCAAGCATATGCGTCAACATCGGCATTGTGTTGTCAAGAAACTTTAAAAGACGCTTCTTTCCAAATCCAAACTGTTCGTGAAGCTGCCATAAAATGATTGCTTCAACATTGCGAGTCACTTTCGGCATCGCTGTCCCTTTAAGCCAGTTCATAGCGTAGGATAGAGCTTCGTCTTTTTGTTTTTTGGTTGTTCTTTCAATTCTGACTTTCATTTGTCGCATCTCCTTTATAAGTTCCTGTCAAAATCTCGTTTATTATTCTTCCGGTGTCACACTTTTTGCAAAAGAGAAACTCCACTCCATAGGAAATATGTACCCTGTAAATTTCGTCCATAAGAGTACGGCCCGAAACCGTAGTATAAAGAGAGTGCCATTTTGACACGCTTTTAATGTCCGTAATGCTTCCGCCGTGTTCGCAAAGAACAATCATTTTAATGCCCTTTTCCTTTGCCCTGCGGACTTCCTTCCAAAACCTTGAATGGTCCTTTTTGTTCATAAGATTATAAGAAACCTCTTCAAGATTCTGTTTTCGGTCAACACATACCTTTTCATTTCCCTCAAGACTGTAATCTGCAACATCAAGTTTTTTGAGAGTATAGAATATTCCGTTTTTGTCAAAGTACTCGAGTATGTGAGCGTTCTTTTTTTCTCTTGTATCAACAATAATCATTGTGCACCTTTAAGTTCATCAGAGAGGTCAGTCGCAACCTTTTCAGCCTCAAACCAGTCTGCAATCTTGCTCTCCCCCTGCTTTATCGCATTGTAAATTCCAATATATTCCGTGAAGTCATCGGCATTCATTGTGTCAATTTTGCGTTTAAGTCTGCCCTCAAGTTGCTTTTGAGTAACACCTAACTTCGCAAAGGAAGTAACCATTTTCTTAACTCTGTCAACAAGAGGGGTGTCATTCTGCCCCGCAAGAGTTTTTTTACATTCGGCAATAGCATCTTCAACAAACCAGGAAGGCAAAATTGCAAGAATACGGCTTCTGAGTCTCCTTGTTGCCATATTTGCATTGTTTTCGTAAATGTCCCTCTGACTTGTAAGAGTTACCATTTTTTTGTTTTGTTCTCGTGCGTGTGGGTTTGTAAAGTTCTGAATACTCTGAGCATTTGTTTCCAAATCCCACGCATACGCCTGCATTTCGCTTTTTCCGCCATCCTGTGACAGTTCCTTTATACCGTAATCAATGTTGCCCCAGCAACGAGCAAGCTCCTCTGCAAAGCGTATTGTCGGTCCTTCAACTGTCTGTGTACCTCTTGGAAAGGAATAAAATGCTTTTTCTGCCATTGAAGGTCTCTGACAGGCTTCCATTGCCTTTGCATAAGACTGTACCTCGTCTCTCGGGAATCTTTTTGCAATAACAAGTTTTCCCTGCGCTTCCGCTATGGCTCTGCTTGCTTCAATTGCAACAGTTCCCTGATTTATGTTGTCCATTTGTGCCATAATCCCGTTTTTCATTTCGGGAGCATTTGGCACCTGTGCCTCAACTTCTATAATGTCTTTGTTCATAATCTTCTCCTATTCAATTTCCTTTGCCAAATAACTTGGCAAGGATAAGTTGTTTATTTGATTGTAATGCCCGAGATAACCCCAAAATTCGCCTTTTTGTTTGCATTCCGAATAAATACCTATGTACTCTCGGAAAAGGTCATATCCGCGCTTTATAAAGAGCTCGTCCGCCTGAAATATGTTTATTGCATAAGGCGGCGTTTTTTCTATGGCAATAAAAACAAACAGAACATCCTTTTTTATGTTTTTCTTGACACCCTCGCTGTACATAGCTGCCTGAAAATCATATCCGTGCTTTATGGCAGCCTTTGTGAAACCTTCCGTTGAAGCATCCAGCGTTGTCTTTAAGTCAATAATAATAGGTGTGGAAAATTTCGTGTTCAGACAGTCAACTCTGCATTTGCATTCTTCACCGGAAAGCTCGTCAGTCCAGAAATAAGCCTTTTCCTTTTTGCCCGAAAGTAACTTTTTCACATACTCATTTTTCTTGAGTGCCTTTGCCATTTCCTTTATAAGTAAGAAATCCTCGGCACAAATAATCGTTTTTTCTCTTGACTCTTGCAAAAAACTTTCGTGCAGTGCCTTCCCCTCTTTTGTGCGCCTGTCAACATTTGGCATAACTGCAAACTCCTTGTTAAAACTTCTCGGCTCAAGAACCGCTTTGTGAAAAGCCTGACCAAAAATTAACGCAGGAGTGGGAGACGGAGGGTTGTCCTTGTAATACTTAAACTTTTCGGGACTTTCGCTTATTCTGAATAATTCCGAGCGTGATATTGCAGGATGAAGTCTGTATTCTTTTTCTGTCATATTGCCTCCTGTAATGCTTGTCCTTTTTTGACTTCCTTTTTCATTTCAAGCCTTTGATTCAGAAGCCGTCTGCCTTGCCTTCATTGTTTCAAGAAGCTCAGGTGTAATGTCGTCAATAGTAATTTCGTTTCCGTTTTCATCAACGGGGAAAAAGCGGTACCTGCCTCTGTAAATAGAATTTAAAAGAGTTGTTTTTATCCATATCCCAAGCTTTTCCTTCTGAACGGGGTTTAAATCGTCTGTGTTTACAAGCTTGTCGCCCACATGAACATAGGATTCTGTTCTTATAGGCGGTCTTTCTTTTGGTTTTCTCGGCATTGTCGTGTCTCCTTTCATTTAAAAAAATATGCAAAAATTTGTATTTTGTTGCTTGTCCTGTCGTAAAAACTCATAAAAAAGTTGTTTGAAATTAAAAAATATGATATGCGCCTCATTTTATTGGCTGGAATATTTTGTTAAAATGTGTAAAAATTTGTCGAAAGAGGTATCACATTTTAATGAGAAAAGTATTACATTCAAAACTTCAGGAGTATTTTTCAAAGAAATTCTATGAAACAAGAAAGTCCCTTTCGCTCACTCAAAGCCAGATGGCAGAAAAACTGCAAATGGATGTGCGCTCCTACTGCCTTATAGAAAACCAAAAGACAACGCCCGGCACACTCACAATTATTCTCTTTCTGCTGTTTCTGTGCGATAGTCCTTCAAAGGTGCTTTCAGACCTTGCAAGAATCGTGAAGGAATCTGCAAAGAATGTCGCCTGATTTAGAGGACGCTCAAAGCTTTAGAATTAAAATGAAAGTCACAAGGGTTTTTGAATGTAAAGACTTGTCCGTGTTTCCAATCTGCCCAAGATGTGAAATAACTCTTGAAAGAGAATTTCAATCCTATTGCGATAGATGCGGACAACACCTTGACTGGTCATATTTCGGAAATGACGGGGTTCTAAAAAAGAAATATGCCAATAACTATTCCTGCAAGGAAAACACCCAGCAAATAAAAACAAGCCCTGATTTTACCATAATCACGAACCTCGGCAGTAAAAGCCGTCGCAAAAAGGGAGGCAATAAAATTGACACAAACTAAAAACAAAACAAGTCCGATAATCCTCAAAAGCATATTCTCACCTTCTTTCCTCCTCGATTCTTCTTAAATTAAATTAAGAGTTCTCGTCAATAATACTTTCAACATCACAGCCGAGAACATCGGCCATAGCCTTTATTCTTCCCGGATTTGCTCCTCGCTTTCCGTTCTCGTATTCGCAAATAACAGTATGCTGAATACCAAGACTCTGAGCGAGCTGTTCCTGAGTAAGTCCTGCCGCAAGTCTTTTGCGCTTTAAGGCTTTGCTAAGCTTCATATATTTTCTCCTTTCGTAAATACTTGACAAACAATTTCCAACAATGATATAATCGTGTTACGGATTTGTTCTGTGATTGTATTGTAACCTACCTGCGTAGGTTTTGTCAATACTTTTTTCTAAACAATCACCTACTTTTGTAGGGTTGCACAACAAATGTGTTGTAGGTTTAGTCAAAATTAACAAAGGGTGTGAATTATGAAGGTAAACATTTCAAAAATAAAGGAATTGGCAAAAGAAAAGGGGATTTCAATAGCCTTTATTTGTAAGAAATTCGGTATGGGAAGAAGTTACTTCAATGATATTTTGAAATCAAATGGCGGAGATATACCAAACGATAGGTTGTCTATAATCATCAAGATTTTAGACACCTCTCTTGAATATTTGACCGACCAAACAGATGATAAAAGTGCAAAACCTACCCTCTCCACATCAGACAATCAAATACAATCTAATGATAGTTTTGATATGTTTTGGGAAAGATTTGTAAGATTGTGTGTTGAGAATAATACAAAGCCAAACCCCGTTGCAAAACAACTCGGTATCTCGTCGGGTGCTGTTACACGGTGGAAGAACGGTGCAGTTCCCCATAGCACTGCACTCGCAAAAATTGCCGATTTCTTTGGTGTCCCTGTATCTTATTTTTCAGAAGAAAAAGAGCAAGATACAGACCGCAAAGGTATTACATTCCCCTCTCCCGAAGCAAACGCAATATTCTTAAACGATAAAAACATATATATGATTCCTCTCTTTGAATCCGTTTCCGCAGGCTTTGGAGCCTGCGCTGTAAGTGATGTGCTTGATTATGTCCCCTGCTATATAACAAACCCTGCTGATGCAGAAAACTCAATCTGTATTAAGGTAACAGGCGATAGCATGCATCCAAAAATTGAAGACGGTGATATAATTCAGGTACATAGACAAACAAGCGTTGATAGCGGTCAGATAGCCGTAATTCTCCTTGACGGTGAAGAAGGCCTTGTCAAAAAGGTCGTGTACGGTGATAACTGGATTGAACTGCATTCCATAAACCCTATGTACCCGATGCAGAGATTTGAGGGCAGAGATGTACTCAGAATAAGAGTTGTAGGACTTGTAAAAACAGTTATCAAGAATATATAAGGCGGTGATATAATGAAGCATAATAAAACCCTTATAGCCGCCGCTTATATCCGTGTAAGTACAGATGACCAGACGGAATATTCCCCCGATGCACAAAAAAAGGCATTAAAAAAATATGCCGACACCAACAATATGTATATTCCCGAGGAATTCATATTTGTCGATGAAGGCATATCAGGAAGAAAAGCTGAAAAAAGACCTGCATTTATGCAAATGATATCAATGGCAAAGAGTAAAGACCACCCATTTGATGTAATACTCGTGCATAAATTTGATAGATTTGCAAGAAGCCGTGAGGATAGCGTTGTATATAAGTCAATGCTTAAAAAAGAATGCGGTGTGCGTGTTATATCCATAACCGAGTCAATAGAGGATGATAAGTTTTCCGTAATACTTGAAGCAATGCTTGAAGCAATGGCGGAATACTATTCAATAAACCTTTCCGATGAGGTAAAAAAGGGTATGACAGAAAAGGCACTGCGTGGAGAGCTTCAGACAACAGCACCTTTCGGATATGCAGTAAAGGATAATGTACTCGTGCCGGTACCCGAGGAAGCAGAGATAGTAAAAACAATTTTCGCACGCTTTGTCGGCGGTGAAGGCTATTTGCCCGTTGCAAGATATGTAAACTCACTTGGCATAAAAACACATAGAGGAAACCCCTTTGAGCATAGGACAATAGAGTATATAATCAGAAACCCTGTATATATCGGAAAACTGCGTTGGAATCCGACGGGTAGGTCAAAACGCAACTTTGATGATGAAAATATCATAACGGCAGATGCAAAGCATAAGCCCATAATTGACGAGGAAACCTGGAACGCTGCACAAAGGCGTATGAGAATGTTAAAAGAGCAGTTCAAGTATCACGCAAGACCTGCATCAGAAAAAAAACATTGGATTTCTGGAATAGTAAGATGTAGCGAATGTAATGCAACACTTATCTGGAATTGCGGAAAATATAAGTGCGGAAATTATCTCAAAGGAAGATGCTCTCATTCTCAGGCAATACCGCAGGATGAACTTGAAAGAGCACTTGTCCAGCGCCTTGAAACAGACACAGGAACCTTTGTCCCCGTCGAATACTTTTCGGAGATAATATCCCTCTCCTCAAAGGATGTAAACCTTGAGAAACAAGAGCAAAACCTGAAGAAGAAACTTGATAGATTAAGAGAAGCATACCTAAATGGAGTGGAAACCCTTGACAATTATAAAAAAATAAAGTATTCTATTGATAGTGAACTTGAACTTTTGGAAAAACAAAAGAAAAAGCAAAATCAGAAACGGAATACCAAAGACGATTTAAAATTGCTGAAAAGCGCAATTGCAAAAGTGCTTGAAGTTATCAATGACGAAAAGGCAACACTTGAGCAAAAGAACGAAGCAGCAAGCGGACTGATAAGCACCTGCTCATTCTCATCCGAAACAAACTGCTTAAAAATCTCCTATCGCCTTATGGTAGATTAATTTTTGGCACTCAATAGCCTAATGAAGTTCGGCGGTCCTGACGGCGAACTTGCGGCAAGTATGCGCTATCTTTCTCAAAGATACAGCATGCCCTACAACGATGTAACGGGCCTTCTTACTGACATCGGTACGGAAGAACTTGCTCATATGGAGCTTGTCAGTTCAATGATTCGTCAGCTAACACGTGGTCTTACCGAAAAGCAGATTGAAGACAGCGGTTTTTACACCTATTATGTTGACCACGGCCCAGGTCTTTGGCCTATGTCCTCGGGCGGCATTCCCTTTACCTCCCTTGTTTTTCAATCTAAAGGTGACGCAATAACCGACCTTACCGAAGACCTTGCAGCAGATGCTACAATCTCATAAGAACAACATACAAAACCGAATTGCTGAAAACCCTTATTTTATGCGATTTTTGTCGTTTTTTCTGTTGCGCTTGCTTTTTCATAGCTACGATGTTGTAAGAACAACCTGAGGCAAAAACAGTCATTTTCAGCTCTTGCCTCAGAAGTTCCAATAAATTTCAACGGGGTAATTTTTCGTACCCTTGATTCGTCTGCCGACAACGATGTGATCAATCATAATGTCCACAGTTTCACGGTCAAGTTCTGTGATATTGGTGTACTGTTCAATCAGTTCACGACGATTATCTCCGGCTGCAAGGCGCTCTTCAATCTCTGCAATCTGATTTTCTCCGTCAGTTATAACTTTTTCATACTTTGTCTTATCTGATTTCAGTTCTTTGACGATTGAATTGTATTCATCAATATCAATGTCGCCCTTAACTTTATCAAGATAACACTCCTTAACTGCACGGGAAGTACTGTCAACAAGCTTTTTGTACCGTTCAACCTCTGATTCAAGCTTTTTCTTTTGCTCGGTAAGATTCTTTGCAAACTCAATTTTCTGTTCGAGCTCATCCTTGTCAAGAAATTCTCTCGTCATACGATTCAGTTCAGCAATTACGATGCTTTCAAGCTTCTTCACCGGAATAAAAGCACCCTCGCAGGCCCCCTTTGCCACGTGCTTTGTTGCACATTGCAGATAATGCTCACCACGACTCTTTGAAGAACGCATCGTATAACCGCAATGCTCACAGTGTACTTTGCCAGCGAAAACACCTATATTTCCCGTAGTAAATGGTTTTGTGCGATTCTTTATCATTCCCTGCACTCTGTCCCAAAGTTCACGATCGATAATAGGCTCGTGTGTTCCTTCGACACGGTACCATTGGTCTTTAGGTCGTGGTTTGTTTTCCTTAGTTTTGTAAGAAACACTGCCATATTTACCTTGAACCATATTTCCGATATAAATTTCATTCACCAACATATCAGATATAGCAAAGTATCTCCAAAGTGTACTTTTTTTCGATTCCGGTTGTTTGTACCTGAGCCCCTTCAGATGTTTGTATTCTGTAGGATTAGGTATTCCTTTCTCATTAAGCCACCTTGCTATGGCGGTTTTGCCCATCCCTTGCGAAAACAATGTAAACACTTTGCGAACAACCTCTGCAGCTTCTTCATCGATAATCAGATGCCCTTTCTGGTTAGGATCTTTCATATAACCATAGAGAGCAAACGAACCGATATGATATCCGTTTTGTCGTCTGATTGTAAGTGAACTTTTGATACTTTCTGACATATCTTCGAGATACCACTCATTTACAAGACCGTTTATCTGTCTTGCTTTTTTGTTACCTTTGTTGTCGGTATCAGCATTGTCAACAAGCCCGACAAATCTGATTCCCCAAAGAGGAAACAATCCGTGTATGTACTTTTCAACAAGCTCAAGTTCACGAGTGAAACGCGACTGAGTTTTACAAAGCACAATATCAAATTTTCCTTCTTCGGCATCATGAAGCAACCTGTTAAATTCAGGCCTTTTTCTGTCAGCTCCGGCATAATCGTCATCACTGTAAATGTTGTAAACTTCCCACCCTTGTTGCATTGCATACTTCAATAGCATTGATTTTTGATTCTTTATACTTTCAGAATCGTCTGTTTTATTTAGTTTGTCTCTGTCTTCTTCAGATAAGCGGCAATAAATTGCTACTTTGTCCATGAC
>JAZSLO010000010.1:0-1842 GCA_045535415.1 Eubacteriales bacterium | reverse complement strand
TGTCAAATATACTTTCTCCTTCCTTGCAGATGATATACCTAACCCTCGTGCCCTGTTCTATATAAAAGGGCAGAGGTATTTGTGTGAAAAAATAACTGCAACATTCACTGAAAATGGAATGTCGCAGTTATTGAAAGGGGTATTCTATAAAGTCAAATGATTGCCTTTGATAGGTTGGTAGCGTGGTTCACAATACTTGATTTTAGGACTTTGGCATATATCTGCGTTGTCTTTATATTCTTGTGTCCTAACATTCGTGCAACTTTGTCTATGGGTATGTCGTGAGAAAGCGCGATTGTGGCAAACGAGTGCCGGGCAACGTGGAATGTCATGCACTTTTTTATATTAAGTCTGCTTTCTATCAAGTGCAGGTAGTCGTTTGCCTTTTCATTGCTGATTTTTGGCAAGTTGAAATTGTACTTTCTTAATACTTCCATTGCAGGAGATAGGATAGGGGTGAAGAAGTTTGTTCCTGTCTTTAGTCGAGAACTGTTAATGTAAAACAATTCATCAATCTGCTCTGTCATAGTGAAGAAATCAAACTTTTGCGTATCACAGAATGCAAGTCCTGTATATGCTGCAAATATGAATAGGTCGCGAACTCTTGCTTCTTTGGTCGGAAGTTTTGCTTCTCTAATCAATTTTAACTCGTTTTCCGATAGTGGTGTGCGTTCTTTGCTCTTACCACGCGAGAAACTAACCATTTCATAAGGGTTCTTTTCAATGATGCCTTCTTCATATGCAAGGCGTGTGCAAACTTTCAATCGCTTATGGTAGTTGAATACGCATGCATCACTGCGTGTACCGTCGGCGTGTAGCCAAACATCAAATTCTTTAATGTTCTTTACTGTCAGGTCGGCAAATGTTTCAATACCTCCCCAGCGTATGAGGGCATCTACTACCACTTGTTTCTGTCGTTTAGTGCTTTGGCGGCTTTTCTCTATCTCAATGCAGTGCTTCATATAATCAATGAAATTACCGTTGAGAGGGCTTACCTTCTGTTCCTCTTTCTCTTTCCGCTTTTCAGCAGTCATCGTAACAACTCCGATATGCTTGTTGAAGTTATCTACAGTCATATCCTCGCCAAGCAGCTCCATTGCATTGACTATCTTCTCATAGTTCGCAACTTCCTTTTTCAAATAGGGCGCATCTTTGTAAACTTCCCATTCATCGGGAGTCATTGAGTCCACGATGATTTTCTTTACCGCAAGTCGGGATAGTTGAATTATGATTTCAACATTGCCCTTACCTGTCGCCTGAACTCTCTTTCTGCGGTCAAAGACCACTTTTACATTTGTTGCCATAGTCGTAATTTTTTGAGAGCAGTAGAGAAAAACCGAAAATTGTTAATCATTCTTAAAAATGCATTGACTCTTCGATTATGGCTGAATTTTCGTGAAAGTTGGCAAACTTGGTTTGCATTTAGGGCAGGTTGGTTTGCACTTGGTTTGCATTTTTTGTCTTTTTCAGTCTTTTCTTGTCTTTCTCTGTCTGTTCAATAGTTAAACAAAAAACAATTTAATTATCGACTATCAAACAAATAAACTATTGAATTTCCTTTAATTAGCGTTCCTACATACGAAAAAAAGGAAAGTAAGTGTTTTTCTCTTACTTTCCTTTTTTGTGATCCCGACAGGATTCAAACCTGTAACCTTCTGATCCGTAGTCAGATGCTCTATTCAGTTGAGCTACGAGACCGATTTTGTTGTCGTTGTCGTTTGACGTGTGCAAAGGTACTGCTTTTTTTGAAACGTGCAAAATATTTGCGCACTTTTTTTGAAGTTTTTTTGTTTTCCTCTCTTTTTTCTTCCTTTTCGTCTCTTTTGCCTGGTTTTTATCTGC
>JAZSLO010000150.1:0-4717 GCA_045535415.1 Eubacteriales bacterium | reverse complement strand
TTTCCTCAGTGTTTTCAGAAATAGACTTTTTAATCTGTGAAAGTTTATTTGTTGTGTCAACAATTGCCTTGTCAAGATTTGCAATGTCTGCGTTTCTTGACATAACACCCGTTCTTGCAGCACTTGAACCACCGGTATAAGAACCACCGGCATTTATAACCTGACCGTCAAGAGTTACAATTTTGAATTTGTAAGAATATTTCTTTGCAATTTCAGATGCATCATCTATATTGTCAGCAACAACGCATCTTCCAAGTAAATTTTCAGCAATAACTTCGTATTTTTTTTCATATGTAACAAGACTGCTTGCAATTCCGATGAAGCCTTGACATTTTGAAAGTCCGGGCTCATTAAGCTCTCTTGAATTAACAGAAGTTAAGGGTAAAAATGTTGCTCTGCCACCATTTGTTCTCTTTAAAAAGCGAATTGCTTCTTTAGCACTATGCTCATTTTCAACAACAATGTTGGAAACTGCCGCACCAAGTGCTGTTTCAATAGCTGTTACATATTCACCGGTAACATTAAGAATTCTTGAAACAGGACCGCAAATTCCCGAAAGGGAAGACTCGTTCATAACGGCCTTAACACTTCCCGGGTATCCGTCAAGCATCTTGTCCATTCTGTCAAGAACTTCTTTTTTGTGCATATCAGCAGCTAAAAGTGCTTCAAACTGGTTCTTTTGAGTCAAAAGGTCGTTTCTCTGCACATTTAACTCTTCAAGATTTTTTTGTTCTTCTGAAAGGTCGTTTGTTATATCAATTTTCTGAAGATTGAAGTCCGTTTTTCTCTTCTGGGCATTTTCAAGAGACTTGTATGCGCTTTCAAGTTCGGCATCTGCCTTTAAAATCTCAGCGTTAAGAAAATCTTTTCTTTCGTTTTCGCTCTTTTCGCTTGTCTGGCTTGCCGCTTCTTCAATTTTAAGGTTTACAAGCTCGTCATTTGTGATTCTGATTTCGTCCTGCTTTGCAAAAAGAGCTTTTTCACATTCCTCAACATTTAAAATTGCCTTGTCCAAGGTTTCCTGACATTCAGCGAGTTTTGTGTTTGTTGCACCTACTTTGTCTTCGAATTCCTTAATTTTGTTTTCGCTGTCGCAAAGTTTAACCTTTAATGAGTCAAGTTCACCGCCTGAAAGCAATGAAACCTCTGCATTTATCTGCGTTTTTCTTTCTTCAAGGTGAGATATATCATTTGTCGAAATGTTGCAAAGGTTTAAAAGTCTGTTTGATTCCTGCTCAAGATTTGAAATTTCGTCACGGATGTTCTGCGTTGTCTGTGAAACAAACTGTTTTTTGTTGAAAATTCCCTCAATTGCAGAATCAAGAAGATTTACTTCATTTTCCTTTGTATTGTAATTATCTCTTGACGCGCAAAGTTTTTCTTCAAGTTCCTTTGACTTTTCTGATGCTTTAATTATCTTGTCAAGCCATATTGCAACTTCGAGTTCCTTTTTCCTGTCATTTAGAACAAGGAATTTCTTTGCATTTTCCGCATCTTTTTCAAGAGGTGGAAGACGAAGTGAAATTTCACCTGCAATATCATTAAGTCTTATAAGATTTGTGTCGGTTTCAGAAAGTTTCTTTTCGGCATCATTCTTTCTGTATCTGAACTTTGAAATTCCTGCCGCTTCTTCAAAAATTCTGCGTCTTTCTTCACTCTTCTGTGATAAAACTTCCGCAATTTTACCCTGACCGATAACAGAATATCCCTCACGGCCGATACCTGTATTAAGGAAAAGCTCGTGTATGTCTTTTAGTCTTGAGGGTTTGTCATTTATTCTGTATTCACTGTCGCCCGAGCGGTAATACTTTCTTGTAACCTTTACTTCTTCCGTATCAGTTGGAATCTGACCGTTTTTGTTGTCAATTATTATTGAAACCTCGCAAAAGCCCGTCTGTGAGCGTCTTGCAGTACCTGCAAATACAACGTCCTCCATCTTCGAGCCTCTAAGAGATTTGGGAGACATTTCGCCAAGAACCCATTTTACCGCATCGGAAATATTACTTTTTCCGCTTCCGTTAGGTCCAACGACGCAAGTTACCCCCTCATTGAATTCAAGTCTTGTTTTGTCGGGGAAGGATTTGAAGCCTCTCAGCTCTAAAGCTTTTAAGTACAATTATTTTTCCTCCGTATCGTTTGATTTCTTGTTAAAAATTTCTATTTGGTAATCAAAAAGTGCGTTTTGAATTATGTCTTTTGGTTTGAAGCAGACATCAAAAACACCGTAATTTGAAAGCAATTCTTTGAGTCTGTATTTATTTACTTTTTTGTGTCCGCACATTTTTGAAACATTTTCTTTTTGAGTATAAATTATAAGTCTTTTTTTACCGTTGCAGTTTAAAATATCGGCTTTTATTTCATCAAGTCTTTGTAAAACCTTATTGAAGTAATATTCTCCGATTACAAGCTCACCTAGAGCCGGGTGGAAAGCACCTGCATATACTTTACTTTCGCTTTGTAATTCCTCTGACGAATGAAGCCCGATTCTTAACACTTCAACATTGTTATCCCTGAAAATTTCATAAACCCTTGCACTTCTGTAAACGGCATCTGAAATTTCAAGCGGATTGTAGCTTCCGTCAAGGCACATATTGTAAAGCTTCGTGTTGTGAAAAACAACAGTCGGGTAAATTCTAGTCTGTGTACATCCAATTTCACAAATTTGACTTGCTGTATAAATTTCATCCTCAATACTCGAGCAGGGAAGTCCTATCATCATTTGTCCGCAAAGTTCAAAGCCGTATTCTTTGATGAGTTTACACGCTCTTCTTGTACATTCAGCCGTGTGTCCTCTGCCAGAAGCATTTAAAACGTCATCTTTCATTGACTGAATGCCAAGCTCGATTGTCCTTATACCTCTTGCTTTGAGAATGTCAAGTATTTTCTCATTTATGTAGTCAGGTCTTGTTGAAAGTCTTATGCAATCAACTTGTCCGCTTTTTACAAATTCAAAAGCCGTGTCGCAAAGACGAGTCATAACATGTATGTCAATTCCCGTAAAACTTCCGCCGAAAAATGCAATTTCAATATCTCCACTGTCGGTGATAGTTGAAAGTGCTCTTTCAATTTCGGGTTTTATGTCCCTGTCAGCTTTAAGGCGTGTGCCTGTTATTGATTTCTGGTCGCAGAACACACAGTTGTTGGGACAGCCCTCGTGAGCAATAAAAATAGGTATGTTTTTATGTTTCATTATTTGTCACTTACTTTTCCAAAAAGTATAAGCGCCATTTTTGCCGCCATTTGCTCTGCATCTCTTTTTGTTCTGCCTTTTCCCGAGCCTATAACATTGTTGTTCAAAAGAACATTGTATTCAAATGTTTTGTTGTGTGAGGGACCTTGTTCGTCTGTCATAACATATTCAAGAATGTCGCCTCTGTTTTGCTGAACAAACTTCTGGAGAAGCGTTTTGTAGTCTTCGGAAGAGCCGTCGCGGATAAGTTTCTGCGCGGCATTTTTGAGATAGGGAAGTACAAACTTTCTTGCTTTTTCAAAACCGCCGTCAAGGTAAATTGCGGCAAGAACTGCCTCAAAAGCATCCGACAAAATTGACTTTCTTTCTCTGCCACCGGAAATTTCCTCGCCGTGACCGAGATACAGATATTTTCCAAGGTCGATATCACATGCATACTCAAAAAGTGCATTTTCACAAACAATACCTGCTCTTATCTTTGTAAGGTCACCCTCAAACATATTTTTGTTGTCTTTGAAAAGGTATGAACTTGCAATAAGTGAGAGCACCGAATCGCCGAGGAATTCGAGACGCTCATTGTATGTAATGGTTTCGCCCTTGATTTTAAGTTCATTTGCATACGATGAATGAGTAAGTGCGGCTATGAGGACATCTTTATTTTTAAAAGTGTATCCTATTTTTTCTTCGAGAAGATTTATGTTTTCCGGCATTTTACTACCTCGTTTATACTAATTTAAGCCTCTGCCTGTTTGTTTTGTTCGCACATTTTTGCAATTGCATCAATCATACCACTTTGTGCGTATTTTTTTGCCTGTCCGACACAAACTGCAATACTTACTCTGTCAGACGAGCCGTGAGCCTTTATAACGGGTTTTGCAACTCCAAGGAAAGGTGCTCCGCCGTAAATGGAATAGTCCATTTCTTTCTGGAGTTTTTTAACGCTTGGTTTTGCAAAGATATATGCAATCATTGAAAGAATGTTTCTTTTGAAAATCTTTGTAAGGCAGGATTTTACAAGTTTTCCTGCACCCTCGCACATTTTGAGAACAACATTTCCGACAAAGCCATCTGCAATTATGATGTCTGCCTCGCCTTTAAGAATATCTCTGCCCTCAATATTGCCGACAAAATTGAGATTGTCTGCATTTTTGAGAAGCTGGTATGTTTCTTTCTGAAGGTCTGTTCCTTTATGTTCTTCGGCACCGTTGTTTACAAGGGCAATCTTTGGGTTTTCAATCCCCATAACTTCTTTCATGTAAAGATTTCCCATATGTGCGAACATTACAAGGTCATCACTTGAACAAACTGCCTGTGCTCCAGCGTCTGCTAAAAGTGTAGGGGAGCCAAGCGGAATTATTGCACTGAGTGCAGGTCTTCTTACACCCTTTATTCTGCGAAGAATAAGAGTTGCATCGGTTAAAAGTGCGCCTGTGTTTCCGGCACTTACAAGTGCATCGCCCTCACCTTGCTTTACAAGGTTCAAAGCAACTGCCATTGATGAGTCCTTCTTTTCTTTGAGAACAGAGG